>JBIOYE010000100.1:0-4722 GCA_044870015.1 Candidatus Zixiibacteriota bacterium | reverse complement strand
TCACTTTCAAGTCCTTCACGCTGAAAGGTGGCTTGCGGTCTATTTCCTCTCTTACTTTTTGCTCAAACTCTTCAATTTCAGCCACACCAGCATCCCCCCGGCCTTGAGCAATTATATCAGCTTTTCTCAATTCCAGCAAGTCAAAAATTCGTCCCTCGGCTTTGGTGATGAGTCGTCTCAATCCCTTATCTGTGACACCGGTGGTGAACATATGCTTGGAGACCAGAAGAGTTACGGTTGAGATAATTTCATTGGAGTAACGCAATCGTCCCAGAATTTTTTCCACCAATTCCGCCCCCAATTTCTCATGCCCGTAAAAAGTGGCTCCTTCTTCGGTCACCACCTTGGTCTGGGGTTTGCAGATGTCGTGAAACAAAGCTGAAAGGCGGATGATTAAATTCTGCGGAGCATTATCGACCGTGTAAAGTGTATGCTCAAATACATCATATTTGTGATAGGGTCCGGGCTGGTCCACCCCCACGCAGTTCTCCAATTCTGGCAAAATCTCTTTTAAAATTCCGCTTTTCTGCATCAGTTTAAATCCGAGGGATGGCTTTTTGGCTTTGAGTAGAAGTTTATTTAACTCATCCTGGATTCTTTCCGGTGAAACTGTTTTAATCAGATGCGCATTTTCTTTCATGGCTTGGAAAGTTTTCTCTTCTATTTCAAATTCAAATCTGGCGGTAAACCCCACACCCCGCAACATTCGCAATGAGTCTTCCACAAATGCCTGGGGTGAAATCATCTTGATAATTTTTCTTTGGATATTTTTTCTGCCGTTGAAAGGATCAAGAATTTCACCTGTGGCTAAATCTTTGGCCATGGCGTTGATGGTGAAATCTCTGCGGGCTAAATCTTCTTCTATTTTCAAATTGTGGTCGAAGCTGACCTGGAAATCCTTATGACCCACACCGGTGGAAAATTCCTGGCGGGGCAACGCGATGTCGTAAGTTATCTTGTGCCTCTTGGGAGTGAATTTGATTACTCCGAATGATTTCCCCACGAATTCCACTCTGCCGAAATTAGCCAAAAGCAGGATCAATTCATCCATGGGAATCTGGCTCACTAGATAATCTTTTTCTTCGGATTCTTTCCCGAAAATAAAAAAATCTCTGACCGTCCCACCCACTTCATAGATTTTCCCTTTTTTTAAAATCTCTTTTAGAATTTTTTGGTCCAGTCCGCTCATATAATTAAGGTATTATTTTTGTCCCGGCTTTCCCCAAAACAGCTTCGTGAGCTTTATCTATGGAAGTGATAATTACCTCTTTACCGCCGGACTCCAAAAAAGAAATAGCCGCTTCAATTTTAGGCCCCATACTCCCGGGAGGAAAATGCCCTTCGGCTAAGAACTGTTTGGCCTCCGCCAAAGTTATCTTATCCAGTTCTTTCTGCAACAGAGTCCCGAAATTTAAAAACACCTTCTCCACTCCGGTTAAAATTAGCAATAGTTCTGCCTGAATATCCCGTGCCAAGACGGCTGAAGCCCGGTCCTTGTCGATGACGCCTTCGATTCCCTGCAGAGTGCCGTCTTCATTATAGCAAACCGGAATTCCCCCGCCACCGGCCGCAATCACAACCACCCCGTTTTCCACCAGGGACTTAATCGTTTTTTTTTCCACAATCTCTTTAGGCAGGGGGGAAGCCACCACTCTGCGGTAGCCCCGGTTAGAGTCTTTTTTCACCACCCAGCCATTCTCCTTGACAAGTCCTTCGGCTTCCTCCTTAGAATAGAACCGACCTATAAATTTAGAAGGATTTTTGATAGCCGGGTCATTTTTATCCGCGATTACTTGAGTGATGAGAGTCACAACTTCTCTTTCAATTTTCTCTTTTTGCAGACGATTTTTCAGACATTGCTCCACCATAAATCCCATCCCACCTTCAGTGTCAGCCACGCAGATGTACAGAGGTAAAGCCGGAGCTTTGCTGCGAGCCAGCTCCACTCTTAAAATAGCATTCCCCACCTGAGGACCGTTCCCGTGCGTGATGGCTAAATGGTAATCTTCTTTGATTAATTCAACAATACTGGTGAGGGATTTGTTGGTGTTCTCAAACTGTTTGGGTATGGTATCTTCTTCCCCTTCTTTCGAAATAGCATTGCCCCCTAAGGCAACTACCGCGGTCTTAGCTTCAGCCATACTAGATTTTATTTATGAATTTTTTCAGAATTTCTGTTAAATCCGGTTTGGTTATCTCCTGCAGTTCGTAACGGACTCTGACCGTGGGTTTGTTGATTTTTAAGATTTTACCCAAGTCTATCGGAGTGGCGATTACCACCGAGTCGCAATTGGCCGCATTGATGGTTCTTTGCAGGTCTTTAATTTGTTTTTCTCCGTAGCCCATGGCCGGTAGCAAAGGCCCGATATTGGGATAATGGGTGAAGACTCTTCTAAAGCTTCCCACCACGAATTTGTGCGGGTCCACGATTCTGCGGGCTCTATATTTTTTAGCTGCTACGATTCCGGCTCCGAATCTCATCTCTCCGTGAGTTAGTGTGGGACCATCTTCTACTACTAAAACTCTTTTATTTCTGATTAGTTCCGGTTTGTCTACGGAAATAGGGGAGGCGGCTTTTATTATAATGGCATCCGGATTCACGCTCAGGGCATTTTTTTCTACCTTTTTGACGTCTCTGGGTTTGGCGGTATCCACTTTGTTGATGACAACTACATCCGCGGAGCGTAAATTCACTTCTCCGGGGAAATAGGTCAGCTCATGTCCGGCCCGGTGTGGGTCGGCGACAGTGATTAACAAATCCGGATTGAAGAAAGGAAAATCGTTATTTCCTCCGTCCCAGATGATGATATCCGCTTCTTTCTGGGCCTGCTCCAAAATCTGCTTATAATCTACTCCGGCATAAACCACGGTTCCCTTTTCCAGGTGTGGTTCGTACTCTTCTCTTTCCTCAATGGTGCAGTTATATCGGTCCAGATCTTTTTTGGAAGCAAATCTCTGGCAGGTCTGTTTGGTCAAATCTCCGTAAGGCATGGGGTGGCGGACTACCACCACTTTTTTTCCTAATCTTTTTAAAATCTGGGAGACCTTGCGGGTGGTCTGGCTTTTGCCGGACCCGGTCCTGACCGCGCAGACGGCGATTACCGGAACATCGGCTTTGAGCATAGTGGATTTTTCACCTAAGAGCTTGAAATCCGCTCCGGCTGAAATGGCCAGAGACCCTTTGTGCATCACATATTCATGGGAAACATCCGAGTAGGAAAAGACCACTTCTTCGATTTTATGTTTCTGGATTAATTCGGTCAAACCGTCTTCGGCGAAAATCGGAATCCCTTTGGGATAAAGTTTTCCGGCTAATTTGGCCGGGTAACGGCGGTCGACTATATTGGGTATCTGGGTAGCGGTAAAAGCTACTACTTTGTAGCGGGGGTTGTTTCGAAAGACCACGTTGAAATTATGAAAATCTCTGCCGGCCGCCCCCATTATCAAAACTTTTTTAACTTTTGTCATATTTTATTCTTTCTGATTAAGATTTCCGACCCGTGAAGTGTTTAAGTGACTTGGATAATAAAATATGCAGTAGAAAATCTAACTGCCTTTGGATATCTCTTTTCTCTTGCCTCGATAATTAAGAAAACCTCCCCAGGCCACTCCCAGCACTATGCCCAGGGCTACTCCTGTAGCTAATTGTCCCAAGGCCGCACCCACAGCAGTTCCAACTCCAACACCTATGGCAATTCCATACCCCATCTGGTTAACCGGCTTTTTGGTGGTATTCTGATTATTGGATTTTTGTTCCATTTTTCTTTTATATCGCTAAATTTTAGCTGATGTTCAAATCGTCAATCTGGGCTTTTTGTAATTTCCCTGAATAATCAACGTAAACCGTCTTCCATTCCGAAAAGACATCTATGGCTGCTGTTCCGGCTTCTCTGTGACCGTTGCCGGTCTGTTTGGTTCCACCGAAAGGCAGGTGCACTTCCGCCCCGATGGTGGAGGAGTTGACGTAAAATATTCCGGTGTAAATATCCCGAATCGCCACAAAAGCTTTGTTGACATCCTGGGTATAGATCGAAGCCGAAAGACCGTAAATCACCCCGTTGCAGATATCGATGGCATTTTGTAAGCTGTCACAGGGAATTAGAGTTACCACCGGCCCGAAAATTTCTTCCTGGGCAATTCTCATTTTGGGGTCCACCTCCGCAAAAACCGTGGGCTCATGGAAAAAGCCGTGGATATAGTCACCTTTCACCAAGCGGTTCCCGCCGGTGAGAAGTTTAGCTCCCTCTTTTTTGCCGATTTCAACATAACTTATGACGGTCTTGAGCTGGCTGTCATTGATGGAAGGTCCCATCTCCACCTGAGGGTCCAAACCGTTGCCCACTTTTAAAGTCTTGGCTCGAGCTGTAAATTTTTCGGCAAACTCTTTGTAAACTTTTTTGTGAACTATCACCCGGGAAGCCGCGGTGCAACGTTGACCGGTGGTGCCGAATCCTCCCCAAATCGCCCCTTCCACGGCTAAATCCAAATTAGCATCTTCCAGAACCATGATGGCGTTTTTCCCCCCCATTTCTAAATTGGTATGTTTGAAAGTAGGGGCACAAGTTTCCGAAACAGTTCGGCCCACCGCTGTAGAACCGGTGAAGGAGACTAATTTGACATCCTCATTTTTCATTAAGGGAGTACCTACATCGGAACCGGAGCCGGTGACAAAATTTACTACCCCTTTGGGAATTCCGGCTTCTTCACAGGCCTTGACCAAAT
>JBIOYE010000099.1:0-6978 GCA_044870015.1 Candidatus Zixiibacteriota bacterium | reverse complement strand
AAAATTTCCATTTTCGATTGATTGCTGTAACTGACCACACCTCTTTCAAAATAATCCGAGCTACCTGAAATATTGGTAATTTTAGCCGCAACCAGGCCACCGGTGCAGGATTCCGCCACAGACAGAGTTTTACCATTTTCCTTCAACATTTTCCCTACCACCTCTTCTAGAGTCTCCTCATCATAACCATAAATAAATTCACCAATTCTTTCTTTTATTTTTTCTTCCAATTGAGTAACGATATCTTTCGATTTTGCACTGGTTTTTAGATTAGCAGTTAATCTCAGGTCAACTCCCTGATAGCTGGGCAGGAACGCTACTTTGATTTCTTTTAAATCTTTCAGCAAATCCTGGATTTTTTCATATAATTTCGATTCTATGATTCCAGTAGTGCGAATTTTTCGGTGCACAAATTTGGTTTTGCCAACCTTGGTTTTTAAAAGAGGTATCACCTCTTGCTCCAGCATGGCTTTCATTTCTTTGGGCACCCCCGGCAGGGCGATAAAAATCTTTTTATCCTCTTCGATTAAAATTCCCGGTGCCGAGCCGAGCGGGTTTTCCAGAGCTTTAGCTCCTTGTGGAATTAGGGCCTGATTCTGATTAATTTTGGGCATTTCAATTCCACGGGCTTTGAAGCGGGCTTCAATCTTTTTTAAAATTTCGGGATGAAAAATTAGATTCTTTTTAAATTCTTTAGCGATAGCTTTGACCGTCAAATCATCCGAAGTGGGACCTAATCCTCCGGTGCCAATTACCAAATCCACTCTTCTTTGAGCCAAGTGGATGGCTTCCACAATTTTTTTGACCTCATCCCCGACGGCGGTCTTGTAGCTGATTTCAATTCCCAATTCACCCAGCTTTTCAGCTATAAAGGCCGAATTGGTGTCCAGGGTCAGCCCGTATAAAATCTCATCCCCGATAATTACTATTTCTGCTTTCATTTTAGCGTAAAATTAAAACTAAAATTTGCACCACTAAATTAGCATAAATTCCAGCCAGAAGGTCATCAGCCATGACTCCCCAGCCTGAAGGAAGTTTTTCGAATTTTCTTATAAATAGTGGCTTCACAATATCAAAAAAACGGAATAATATTAAACTTAGTCCATAAAAAAGCAATTTATGGGGCAAAAAGAATAAAGCCACCAACATTCCCAGAAATTCGTCAATTACTATTTTCCCGGAATCATGTTCCCAGATTCTTTCGGCAAAAGTTGCAATTATGACACCGCCGAAAAATGAAATGACAACCAGTCCTAAAAGCAGAAGAAAAGGAGGTTGCCAGAACCAAACCAAAATCACTACCAGAAGACTAATCCAACTCCCGGGAGCAAAAGGAATGTAACCGACAAAACCACAGGAGGCAATAAATTTAACCAAGAAGTTTCTGATAGCTTATCCTATTTTAAAACCCCTTTTAACAAGGAGGCGTTTTTAATCAGATAAATAACCCCAGTTACAACAGTCAAGACCATTACCACAAACATGGCTATATCAAAAGTGCGGTTGGTCCAGGGGCTGGTAAAAATTGACCAATGGTAACCCAAGGGGACCAACAGGGTTTTTAAAACGGTGTACAGCAAAATGACCGTAATGATAAACATCTGGGAAACCGTTTTCCATTGCGCCAGAATGGTCGGTGCAATCACAAACCCCCGATAGGCGGCTAAGGTCCTGAATCCGGTGATAAAAAATTCCCGCACTATTATGGTCAAAACCATCCAGGTTTTGACGTAATCTAAGGCTACAAAGCAGACCAGGGCAGTAGAGACCAAAATCTTGTCAGCCAAAGGGTCCATAAATTTTCCAAAACCGGTTATCATGCCGTTTTTACGGGCCAGATAGCCGTCATATAAATCAGTAAAAACTGCCAGGACAAAAATTAATAAAGCCAGAATTTTGGTGGGGATGCTGTCAATCAGAAATAAAATCATAAAAACCGGAGCCAAAACAATTCTGGAAATGGTCAGGGCATTTGGTAGATTCATAGATTTTGAAAACTAAAACTTAATTCAATTTAAGAGAATAGGCAGAGACTGTCAACAAAAAAGGAAAGATTAAAAAGGGGTTATTTCAGCATAACCATTTTCCTGGTGTGAGTAAAGCTACTGGTACGCAGGGTGTAAAAATATAGCCCGGATGCCACCGGCTGGCCGGAGTCATTTTTACCGTCCCAAATGATGGTTTTATAACCGGGGGTTTGGATTTCATCCGCCAAGGTTTTTACTTTCTGTCCCAAAATATTATAAATGACAAGCTGCACCTGGGATGTTTTTGGGAGCGAATACTGAATGGTGGTGTTGCTGTTAAAAGGATTGGGATAATTTTGGTTCAGCTCAAAAGTAACCGGTACTGGTGGTCGGGGGTGAGGTTTAACATCCGTGGTAAATCTGGGTAAAATTCCTCTTCTCTGGCTGTTTTGTAAAAATGTTCCCCAGGGGACTAAGCTGGAATCATAATCTGTGGGGAGTTCCCAGATTACTAAACCCTGATCGTCAGAAACTAAAACCATATCCAATTTTCCGTTATGATTTAAATCTTTGATCACCGGAGTAAAAGGGGCAGAAGAGACTTCTCTAATAGAGGCCGGAGTATAAAAAGGCCAGTTCTCCACCATCTCACCGGTGTACTTCCAGGCATAAATTAGTTCAGGGCCTGAGCCGGGGATAATCCAGCCGCCTCTAGCTACCACATCCACATAGCCGTCTCCATCCACATCGGCTAAGACCGGGTTTCCTAAAGTACCATCTACTTTTGCCAGCCAGGGGTTACCCGGAGAAGTAAGCGGAGTTCCATCTTCCTGCCAGGCATAAACCCGGGCCTGGTCAATGGAAAAAATAGTAATTACAACTTCTAAAAGTCCGTCACTATTCAGATCTCCGATAGCCGGATAGCCGGAAATCCAACCGTTGCTGTTCAGATTCAATTTTTGGGGCCAGCCGGGGACTACTGTTCCATCCTTATTCACCACCCATACTCCCACATTGTTGTTGGCATCAGCTCCGACTGCAATTATTTCCAATTCGCCATCCCGGTCTAAATCAGATGCCGCCATACCGCTGACTAAAGAAAGTTGAGCATTAAGAGAGGGTTGGGTAATCAGTCCACCATATTTATTGAATATAAAGACTCCACCTGAAAGAAAATAAGAACCAAGACCTAGGCAGACTTCATTTTGACCATCTGCATCTAAATCAGCAACAATTAAAGGTATTAGGGCTCCCCAGTTGGGAGGTTCTTCCAGCCCCCAGGGGTTACTAATTAACACACCAAGTTCTTCTTCACCTGCTGGACCTACGGGAATTCCTTCTCTTCTCCAAGCGTATATATTTCCCTTGGGATTGACTAAGAGGATTTCCAAGGTGCCTTCCTCAGAGCCGAATGATTCTAAGTCAGCAACTATTGGTGTAGGATAAGCCCAGAACTCCAATCCAGAGGAAAACTGTCTTGACCACTTATCGTGATTGCGTCCATCCGCTTGATAGACGTTTATGGTGCTGTCAGAGGAGATTATTATTTCTTTTTTGCCGTTCCCGTCCAAATCAGCAATGGCAACTGCGGAGCGGAAATCTAAAGTGGTGTCCTGGGGCCAGCCCGGTGCGATGGTTCCATCAGCTTTATAAACATAAACCCCCTTTCGGGTCCCCACGATAATCTCATCTTCTCCATCTCCGTCTAAATCCTCTACCGCTGGCGAGATACTTCCGGGCGCCTCTAATTTCTTGGGCCAACCGGACAAAAAATAATTGTTGATATATATTAAAGTTGTGTCTGACAGAGTGTCGGAATCGTCCATTAAAGTCAGGAGCAAAAGATAAAGGCCGTTTGCGATATGGGCAGTGGACCAGAAACCCAAAACCGAATCCCAGACCGGTAGGGTGGAACTTGAAATCAACTGCCAAAGCGTGGGATTAGTGAAAGGAGCATATTCCAGCTTATAGGAAGAAAAATTGGGGGCTAAGGCGGTCCCTTTTATTTCCACCTGGGTGTTGATGGAATCATTATCCGCAGGGAAAGTTATTTCGACAATCTGGCTGTTGGCGACCAGGACCACAATTTTATGAAAAATACTTGCAGTCAATTTTAACCTCAAGCTGTAAATTCCATCTAAGCCAGAAGTATTCCAGCTTCCCAAAGTGTCATCAGTGACGTTCAAATTAGAGCTATTTATCAAATTCCAAGTGCCGGGATTTAATCCTTCTCCGTATTCCAGCTGGTAATTTTGGAAACTATCTCCAGAGGCGGTGCCTATAATTTGAAGTTCGCCTGAAACAAGCGAGAAATTCTGGGGATAGGTGATTCGAGCCACGTATCCGGTTATAAAGTCAAAAGCTTTGTCCAAATTTACTCTTCCGAAACCGGAAAACTGGTCCCAGCCAGGTAAAAATTCCCCCAATCCGTTGGGGTCCGTCAAATCATCAGCGGAATTCTGAATTATTTCCCGGATTTTCTGGTTGGATATACCTGAAGAAGCGGATATCAAGGAAGCCGCCACAGCAGCCACATGGGGAGCCGCCATGCTGGTTCCATCAGCCAGATAATAATTTTCCGCCACAATATGGACATTAGGTTCGTACCCGTCGGCATACATGTCAGTTCCGGACGCTCTCAATGACAAGACATCTTCCCCGGGTGCCACCACATCCAAAAAATTCCCATAATTGGAAAAAGAAGTCCTTTGGTCGGAACTGTTGGTTGCCCCTACACTAATAACTTCTTCATAAACCGCCGGATAAATAATCAGGGGCTGGTCGGTTTCGATATTACCGGAGGAAGCCACCAGAACCACCCCCTGACCGTAGGCATACTGGATGGCTTCTTCCAATATCTTGGAGGGGAAAATTCCTCCCCAGCTCATGTTAATAATATCTACTCCGTTTTGGGTAGCATAAATAATGCCCTGGGCGGCTACACTGTAAAATATATTAGGAAAAATTTTGACCGGCAAAATTTTACTTTCAATACCTACTCCCGAAATTCCCCTACCATTATCCCTGACCGCTCCAATAATACCTGAGACGTGAGTTCCGTGCCCGAAAAAATCAGCCGGGTCGTTATCTTCTATGATGGATAAACTGTCATCTCCGGAAAAATCCCAGCCCCACAGGTCATCTACATAACCGTTGTGGTCATCATCTAATCCGTTGTTCGGTATTTCATCCGGATTGGTCCAGAGATTGGCTTTCAAATCCGGATGCAATGTGTCACCGCCGGTATCCAGCACTCCCACTAAAGGGGTGATTTTTTGTAAATTTCTCTGAAAAGCCTCTAAAGCGTCGACATCAGCGTCAAAAACCCCATTTTTCATCACCAAGAGGTCATTGGAGTCACCCTCAACTCTTAAAACTCCCCGGTAAGCTTGTCCGGTGTTGTTCAAATTCCACTGGTCGGAAAAGAGAGAATCGTTGGGAGCTTGAAAAAGCTGTAACTTATAATCCAGCTCGACATATTGAACCTGATTTAATTTTTGATAATCTTGCTGGGCTTGCAAAAGATTTATTCTTTGGGGGAATTCCAAAATATACCAGCCAGACAAATCTGATATTGGATTAGAATTTAAACTGGGTTTCGACAAATTGTTTTTCTTGGGGGTGATTTCAGAATTCAATATTTTCTTTTGAGACACGACCGAATACTTCTGATTTAACTGGTCAAATTCAGCTAAACCGGTGGTAATCTGTCCCCCAACTTTGTCGAGCTTTAAATCTTTAAATTCGGTTTTGAGTTTAACAATTAATCTTTGGGGATGATAGGTTACAGTTTCTGCTTTTTTATTAGGAATATAAAGAGCAGAGGAGGTATGGGCGAATAAAAGCGAAAATATGATTAAAAATGTCTTCCTTAGGACAGATGGCAAACTTTCTCCTCCTGTTTATTTCAAGAGCAACATCTTTTTGGCTTCTTCGAATCCGGTGGTTTTTAATTTATAAAAATAAAACCCACTGGCAACCGGGTGGCCCTGGTTATCTTGGCCGTCCCAGGAAACGGTTTTATATCCCGCAGATTGAATTTCATCTACCAAAGTTCTCACTTTCTTTCCCAGCAGATTGTAAATGGTCAAATTTACATGGCCGGTTTGGGGCAGGCTGTAACTGATAGTAGTGCCCGGGTTAAAAGGGTTGGGATAGTTCTGGTTTAAAATATAAGTTTTGGCTCTAGAGGCGTGGGGTTCTTTCGGCTCAACCCCGGTCGGCTTTTCAAATTCCTTCATTATGTTTTGGACCAAGGCAGAGGCGGAAGCTGGGGTTAAGAAAAATAAGGGAAAATCCAAAAAGACCGCCTGATAAGTTTCGGTCTTAATCAGCATACCGCAGGGTTGACCATTCAAAATAGCAAAGGTGGCAGTATCCGAATCAGCCGCAACAAAAGTATACAATATTTCCGCAGTTGAATCCAAAGGAACAAAGTACCCCGCCAGAGGAAGTCTTCCAAAGTTGTCACCGTAAAAGTTTGGGTAGATTTTATTGACCTTGGCCGTATCAACCTCTATATCCGGGTACCCTTCTTTCTGGGATTTGGCTCCCACAAACTGTTTTACATATACAGATGGTTGATATCCGGAAGCCAGATGCAAGTATTGATATCCGAAACTATTTGGGCTGAAATTAAAGAAATCACCGTTATTAGTGAAACCTCCCACAGGTATAATACCTTTGTTGCCGACTATGAGAATTTTCCCTCCTGCTCGAGCATAATTTTTCAAAATAGCCATGGTCTTGAGGTCAATGGTTGGGCTTACATCTTCGGAGTGAATAACCAGAATAGAGTAGGGGGATAGGGCTGTTAAACTTAGACTGAAGGGGAGATTATTTCGGTACGTTGGTGCATAAGCTAAAAACAGGTTTTCATAAAATGTATTTACCGCTGTAGTATCCGGAAAATTTCCCACGGTTACGTCGTTGGTTTCGTCCAGAATTAGAACACCGCTGTCGAAAGCCATGGGCAGGGCAAATACGGTATCTGATGAAAAACTTTCTAAAT
>JBIOYE010000098.1:0-6627 GCA_044870015.1 Candidatus Zixiibacteriota bacterium | reverse complement strand
TTCAGACCATGCGGGCCTTCGGAGCCACGCTTGAAATATTTCCGAGTGAAAACGGTAAAATTACGGCCAAATTGATTGCCTCTATGGTTGAGCGAGCCAGAGAATTAAGCCAACAACCAAATACTTTTTGGACCGACCAGTTTAACAATGTTGACAACAGGAATGCCTATCACAGCATGGCTAAAGAGATTTTGGATGTTCTGGGTAATAACATTGATGAATTTATAATGGGAGTGGGGACCGGCGGCTGTTTTTCCGGAAATGCAGAAATGTTTAAAAAAGAAGTGCCCAATATTCGCTGCATCGCCATTGAACCTTTGCATGTTCGGGCTCTTTCAGGCGGTGATGTATCGGGTACCCACAGATTAGAAGGGATTGGAGCCGGATTCGTGCCGTCTATATGTAGGTTGGATTTGGCAGATGAAATAATGGCCGTTTCGGATGAAGATGCCTATGCAACCGCCAGAAAATTAGCAAAAATGGAAGGAATTTTGGGGGGAATCACGTCCGGAGCCAATGTGTGGGCGGCAATTCAAAGGGCCAGAATAATTGGAGCAGGAAAAAGAATTGTAACAGTTATTGTTGATTCAGGCTTGAAGTATCTGAAAGGAGATTTGTATAGATAGTTGCAAACAACTTCCTTTAGGATACAGAACTGAGAGGATATTTGTAAGACGAACTTGGGATTTGAACCACACTCTAAGGTAAAATTAATAAGTCCCTAACAAATATAACTTGTTATTATAGATATGGATATAAGTCAACTTGTTTTTCAAATTGCAGATTTCTTAAAAGATTTTGATTCAACGAAACCCGTTCATAAGAATTTTAAATCAGGTATCGGTCCCTTCGGAGAACCACAAATTGTTAAAGAAATTGCAAAAGGTTTGAGTTTAAGAGGAATAAAGTCCCAAACACATAGAATGCCCGATATGTCAATAGAAAGAGAGTGGGCTGTCGAATTCAAAATAACTAGACCATTTGGCGACAATGGAAAAGAGGCTGAAAATTGGTCAGTTAATTTATTACATCCATACGAAGGGAACGTTTCTTTGCTTGGTGATTGTTGCAAGTTAAGATTACTGACCAATTATTCTAAAAAAGCTGTAATTGTTATAGGATATGAACATGACCCTGCAAAAATTCCACTAGACCCTTTAGTTAACTCATTTGAAATAATCGCCTCTCAAGTTATGAGTATTCATTTATCAAATCGCATTGAACAAAAGCGGAGAGGACTAGTCCATCCCGAACATCAAGTCGTTCGTGTGATAGGGTGGGAAATTCTCTTATAAATAAAAATAGCAATTGAGGTCAGTTGCAATCAACTTCCTTTGTGATATAGAATTGTGACTCACTTCCTCCTCACCGTACTTCCAATCACCAGCCCCGCCGAAATCAAAACCAAATTCTTCACCACAAACTCCCCCGTCACCGTCAAAAGCAGAGGATTCCCGGACTGGAAAGCAATCTCCGGGTGAAACACCAGCACCAAGAAAGTCCCGGCCATCTGAACTAAAAAGAGAAAAATTACCAACCTCAATGCTACCCGAAACAAAAGCCCCAAACCCACAATAACCTCCCAAACCCCCAAAAACGGCACAAACAATTTCGGGGGAAACCAATAAACAGTTGCGGCAACCAAATCCACCACCGGCGAGACATTGAAAATTTTCAGAGCCCCGAACCAGATAAAAGTAAGCGCCAGAGACATCCGCAGAAGAGTAATACTGAAAACCGACATAAACCAAACCACGAACAGGTGCAGCTTGCTCCAGTAATAATATAAGCGAGTTTTCAACATAAAAGCTTCCTTTCAATTTTCAACCAATATACAATTTTTGTTTATATTTTGAAAGTCATTTGCCGTAGAAAGCTTTAAAAGGAGATAAATGGACATCTTTGCTCACGGATTTTGGGGAGGGATAACTTTCGGCAGGAAAAAACTTTTCGGTCTGGCTATGCTTTTCGGGGTTCTGCCGGATGTCTCAGCTTTCGGACCTTACATGGTAAAAAGAATTCTGACCGGAACCTATCAGTTCGGCAAACCCAACTTGGCAGAAATACCTTCGTGGGTATTTACATCTTATGACATCAGCCACAGCTTGCTTACTGCCGCTCTGCTTTACGGGGTCATACGATATTTCAACAAAACTTTAGCTTATGCTTTTTTAGCTTATCCACTGCATATCCTGTGCGACATCTTCACCCATTCCAAATCTTTCTTTCCAACACCATTTTTGTTTCCGGTCAGCAGTTATAAAGTCAACGGCATTTCCTGGGCCGACCCCGCTTTTATGATTTTAAATTATACGGCTATAATTACTGCTTACACGATATTTTTTATAGCTAAAGCACGCAAGAAGAAAAAACTGTAGCGTCACGACTTGTCGTGAGCTTGTTTGGTAGCCGCAGGATTTATCCTGCGTGGAACTTACCCCTCCCTAACCCTCCCCTAATAGGAGAGGGAATTGGTTTCCTCCCCTGTAGGGGAGGATAAAGGTGGGGTCAGGCGGTAACCGCAGTCTTTATGATTGAGCTTCTCCCATTTTAGCCCGCAATATCTACCTCCAAGCTCCCAAAATCCCTCCCATAATTACAAAAGCAGTCAAAGTATATCCGCCGTAAATCAACAAAAGGGCTTTGGGACGCATTTCAAAATAATAAGCCGGAGCCAGAGTGGTGATTCCGAAACCCAGCCAGGCGTAAAATCCGATTTTGGCTCCGTCTACCAGTGAAGCACCTCCGGCGTAACCGATAAAAGTCGCCAGAAAAAAAGCGCTGAGCAAAGCTCCTATGAAAGCAATTATATATCCCGGGGCCGGGCTTCCCATGGCTTTGCATTCAGCTTCGGTTTTGCCGATGGCTTTCATCCAGGGATTGGCGAAAAGAAGTTTGGAATACCACAAACCGCCCAACATGAAATAAATTACCGCACAGACAATCACTGCCAAATAATTTACTGACACAGTCTCCTCCTTGTTTAAATTTGAATATAATTTATGTGAAATAAAAATCAAAACCCTCTCATAGTAAAAAATCAGACTTATCAGCTAAACCAAATTTTTTTAAAAGATCTGTTCAAATTTCGGGAACTGTTTCCGTAGTTATAGAAAAGGGAAGTTTACCGATAAATTTTACTGCAAGTTTTGCTGCACTCAAATCTCAAACAAAGGAGGAAAGATGATTAGGTATCTGTGGTGTATCTTACTTTCGGCAACACTTTTGACCATCCTGGTTCCTCAGTTCGGGCAGGCGGATGTGAATGTGGGGCTAAACATACAGGATGGTGAGGTCAGATCTTTTTATCTGGCAGTGGGTGATTACTATGGCGTTCCGGAACGCTCGCTGGTTGTGGTGCGGGAACGGCATATTCCGGATGACGAAGTGCCGGTGGTTTTCTTTCTGGCCAGAGAGGCCAGAGTGGGTCCGGATGTAATAGTCAATCTGCGTCTGAGCGGTAAATCCTGGATGGATATTACCCTGCATTACGGGCTTTCTCCTCAGATTTTCTATGTCCCCTTTTCAGTCGACCCCGGTCCCCCTTACGGTAAGGCCTGGGGATATTACAAAAAGCGTCCCAAGAATAAATGGAAGGAAATCCGGCTGGTGGATGCGGATATTGTTAATTTTGTGAACTTGAAATTTGTCTCCGGACATTATGGGTATCCACCGGAACAAGTCGTGAAGATGCGTAGTGGTGGGAAGAAATTTGTGGCTATCCATAGTGAAATTAAGAAAGGCAAGGAGAAATCCAAGGGTAAGGGGGAATCTACGGGCAAATCCGGGAAAAAAGAGTCAAAAGGGAAATCAAAGGGGAAGGGGAAATATTAATTTCTCCCAGTGTCCTTGAGAGATGTACAGCTTGAGGGACTTCAAAAACTTTGAAGAGATTTCTTCCGGCAGACGACCATCTGGGTCGTCTGCTTTCTATTGCTAATAGTATGCAAGACCACTTCAAACATCGGAGAAACATACTGGCGGAATTCGCTTACGCTCCACTCCCTTATGTGATGCTCATTCTTTGGAGGTCCCCAGTATCCTCTGTCCCAAAAGTGGTAAAGTAAATCCCGGCTTGGAGTCGACAAAATTATGTACTTGCATTGGATTCTGTTAATGAAGGCCAAAAGTGCATCCGGGTCTTCGAGATGTTCGATGACATCCGCGCAAATGACCAAATCGGCAGAGAGATTCTCCTGTGTGTTGAAATCTGATTTCTTCCACCGTCTATCTGGGAACTTTTCCAGCAGCCACTCATACATGGGAGAGACCTCTAGGCCAATGGTTTCATATTGACCGAGATATTTAATGAGCTTATAGGCTGAACCGCATCCTACATCAATAATGGATTTAAACTGATTCTCCCCCATCATTTTTTGGGCATGCAGATAGACCTCCAGCTGCCACTCGTCTTTCATGTTGGAGTCGTCGAAGTATTTATACCCGTCGCGATGGCGGTAGGAACTTTTAATGCAGTAGGTTTTTTTGTTATTTTCCACTGTAGTGCTATTCAATAATTCCCCGAATTGAACGATTTGCAACCATCATTTTTTTTGATTAAAAGGTGCCAGAGCCAAACACAGTCCCTTCTTATTTTTGGATTGAATATAGATGAAGTAAGATAGAAAATCAAATCTGATGCGTAAAGGGATGGAGCACCCGTTGTCATTAGTTTGCCGGGGCGAGGCATTAATCAACTTTCATAGTTCTGTGTGGAATTCCTATAAAAAGGTCAGGTTAAGTTCAAAGCTGGCGTTGGCAATAAACCAGGCCAGCACCGCCACAGCCACATCTACTATAGCGTTAATTCGATGTTCCTGAATATCTCCCAAAATCTCCACTAATTCCCACATTATTAAGGGTAAGACAGCCCAAAATAACGGTATACCTAATAGACTTAACATAAATCCGGATAAAAAATGGGTAATCGACCACAGGTCAAGGTATTTTCCTTCTCCCCCCTTGGATAGAATTACAAAAAGCAGAGCCAGTATAATTATGCACACCAGCCACATAATAGCCACAGCTAAGATGACCTTCCAGGATACCATAGGATGGCTTTTTAAGATTATTATGAGACCGGCTATTATCAGAAATAGCACCACCCGCCACCGATTTTTAAACCATTTCTTTTTAATTGATTCTCGATATGCTTTGTCCTGCTTTAGGTATAGATCTTTTAATTTAATCAAACCCTTCCCCTTTTAGAGATGAGATATAGCTTTAGATGGTTAACTAAATTTATATCTTCAGGATTAAAAAACAAATTAAAAAATACCTGAAAAGAAATCAGAATGTCCTTCGAACTCTTCTCCATCTCCTCTCAAACGTTCCCCCATACCAGGCGTAATCTGGATGATGTTTATATTTTTAGGTGAAACAAGCTGGCATTCTAGGAAGACAAAGGAGGAACAATGATTCGTATAGTTTCACAATTCTGCTTCGTTGTAACTTTTTTCACCCTACTTCTGATTGGCAAAACTTCTGCCCAGCACGAACATTCCCCTTATGCCGGTCAGGAGAAACAGGAAATCAAATCCTTGAGTGAAGCGGATGTGGAAGGCTACCTCACCGGTCAGGGGATGGGTTTTGGCAAAGCCGCGGAGTTGAACCATTACCCCGGTCCCAGGCATGTTTTGGATATGGCTGACGAATTGCAGTTAACCGCGGAGCAAAAGAACAAAATTCAGGGGATTTATGACAGGATGCACCAGCAGGCGGTCGAATATGGAGAGGAAATTGTCCAGCAGGAGAAGGCTCTTGACCGGCTCTTTGACTCGCAAAAAATTTCTCGTAAGCAAATGGAAACTGCGATTGCGGAGATTGCTACTTTGCAGGGGAAACTGCGGCTGGTTCACCTGCAGGCACATTTGGAGACCAAGCATGTGATGACGGAAAAGCAGGTAAAAAAATATGATCAGTTACGGGGGTACCAGAACTCTTTTAAATAATCGCCTAAAAAGCTCCCCGGGCCGGACTCGAACCAGCAACTTAGCGGTTAACAGCCGCTCACTCTACCATTGAGTTACCGGGGAATATCTTTTTTTCTTTCCAGCAACTTAGTCCGCCTGCGGCGGACTCACTTCTCCATTGAGTTACTGTGGAATAGCGTTTTTTACTCTTTATCTTAACAACACATATTTTCCTTTTTTCCATCTTTTTTGAGACTATTTATTTATCAATAAAGCTTCCAATTTCTGACTCAAACCCACAACTTAGTCCGCCACAGGCGGACTCAATCTACCATTGTGTTTTATTCTTCCTTTTCAATCCGCCAGAGGCAGGTTTTCAAGTAATCCCTTCCTTGCCCACTCTTCAAGAACTTTTCTCTCTTCATCGCCTCGGCTCTGCTCGAATATTCCTCTTTATAAACCAACTCCCAGGGCCCGGAAATTTTATTGGTATATCTCTCGGGCTTGTAGTCAGAAGAATTATGCTGCATTATCCTTCTCTCAAGATTTCCAGTATGCCCAACATAACTCCCACCAGTCCTTAGATTCTTCAGAACATAAACAAAATACATCTTTCCTCTTTCTTAGGTCCGATTCAACCCAGCAACTTAGTCCGCCACAGGCGGACTCACTTCCCCATTCAGTTACCGGGGAATAGCGTTTTTTCGCATCCCGC
>JBIOYE010000097.1:0-3360 GCA_044870015.1 Candidatus Zixiibacteriota bacterium | reverse complement strand
TGGATGGCTGGATTGCCCGCTTCTCCCGCTCCACTTCCCGTTTCGGAATTGAACTGGATTCCCTGGCCGACTTTGTCTCTTTCGGTATTGCCCCGGCGGTGATTTTTTACTCCTTCAAATTGTATGTCTTAGGGAAATGGGGATTTATTGTGGGATTTGTCTTTATACTTTGCGGGGCTTTTCGTTTGGCCCGCTACAATCTGAATGCCAAGTCCGAAAAATCCAATCACTACACCGGTCTTCCCATTCCCATGTCCGCCTGCACCATAGCCGGTTATGCTTTGTTCTGTTACTATCTGTGGGGAGAATTACGGTTCCCGGAGATTTTAATCTCCATGATAATCGCCTTTTCGGGCTTGATGGTTTCCAGCATCTCCTATGATACTCTCCCCAGCTTCCATTTGGGAAACCGGAAAAATAATCTGAAACTAGTGTATGTGGGTGTGGCTCTGACAGCCCTTTTAATCAAACCGTCGCTGGCTTTTTTCCCTCTGGGAATACTTTACGTATTATCCGGAGTGGGACGGGAGATATTCGGCATCCTGCATAATCCCAAAAAGGAAAAAGTGTTAGAAGAAAGTTACGGGAAATAAATTTTCAACTTTAACGCCCGAAATCCGTAAATTTTAATGTGGACATATTAAGAAATAATGAACGCTAAGAGAAAAACCAAACTTTCCCGGGCAGTAGTATACGTCAGGTTGAAAGAAGGGGTGTTGGACCCGCAAGGTTTAACCATCAAAAAAGCTCTTGAAAAATTGGGATATCAGAATGTCAAAGAGGTCCGGTCCGGTAAATTTTTTGAAATAGTTTTTGACTCCAACGGTAGCAAGCCCAGCGCGAAATTTTTAAATGAAATTTCAGATAAACTTTTAGCCAATCCGGTCATTGAAAAATTTGAAATCGAGGTATCAAAATGAAATTCGGAGTGGTAATTTTTCCCGGCTCGAACTGTGATTATGACGCTTACAAAGTTGTCGAAGATGTCCTGAAAGAAAAAGTCGAATTTCTGTGGCATAAAGAAACCTCTTTAAATAATTATGATTGCATCATTCTGCCGGGAGGTTTTTCCTACGGAGATTATTTAAGGACCGGAGCCGTGGCCCGTTTTTCCCCGATTATGAAATCCATACTGAAATTTGCCAATAAAGGAGGCTTGGTGTGGGGCATTTGCAACGGGTTTCAGATACTTCTGGAGGCCGGGCTGCTGCCGGGCTCGATGCTGATGAATTCACATTTGAGATTTGTGTGCAAAAATATTTATATCAAAGTGGAGCGCAATGACCTGCCTTATACTTCTGCTTGTCAGGTCGGTCAAATCCTGAAAATTCCAGTGGCTCACAAAGATGGAAACTATTATATTTCCCAGAAGGAACTTTTAGAATTAGAAAGGAACAACCAAGTGATATTCCGGTACTGTGATGAAAACGGGAATATAACCGAAGCCAGCAATCCCAACGGCTCTCTGGCCAATATTGCCGGCATCTGCAATAAAGAAGGAAATGTCATAGGGCTGATGCCTCATCCGGAGAGAGCCAGTGAGAAAATATTGGGCTCGGATGATGGGAGGAATCTTTTTCTTTCACTGGTCCAGTACACAAACGGAGCAGCTAATTGAAGAAATCCGAACTGATTTTTCTGACGGTAGCCCTGGTTTTGGCGGCTGTAATAGGGGGTTTGATCGGAGATATTACCGCTTCCTTTATTCCGGAAGGGGGAGTAAAGACCTTATTTGAAAAAAATATCCGTATCGGCTTACAGGAACCGTTTCACCTTAACTTTTATGCTCTGGAATTTACTTTCGGACTTTTGATCAATATCAACTTTGTCTCGCTCTTGCTGGTTATCGGGGTCTTGATTTATTACAGATGGTGGTATATTTAAAAAACTAACTTTTTTGAAGGAGGAGATATTATGATTGGCGGGATTGGAGCCCAGGAGCTGGTTTTGATTCTTCTGGTGGTGTTACTCCTGTTCGGAGCAAAGAGGATTCCGGAAATTGCCCAGGGCTTGGGAAAAGGAATCAGCGAATTTAAGAAAGCCATGCGGGATACCAAAGACGAAATAGAAAAAGGCGGGGAAAAGAAGTCTAAGTAGAATCAGCGACTCCTTTTTTAAGTCTATGGATATCTTCAGTGAGAAGGACATAAAAAAAATCATCTCCTGCTTGAAACCCTATTCGGTGACCCAGGAGAAGGACCATTACCGGCTGTCTCTGGTCAATGAAAAAGAAAAGCGGAAGGTGAACTTAGCCATCTATCCGGAAGCAAATTTAGGCAAAGACAGTGGTTCCATGGTAGTCATCTATGCCGGGAATTGCCATCTGCAGCTGCACTCCTGCTCCGGTTATGTCATTTCCGATGAATTGGGTGAGGTTACCTTTATAGGAGAAAATGGCGGGAAATTAGCCGGTTTGGTGGTGGAAAGAGAAGCGGCCTGTGCTTTGTATGCCAACGTCAGCCGGAAACTCATTTCCCAAGATTTCACTAAATTGGGTGTGGAAGTAATGCTTTCCGGTGTAGCCCTATCTTTGGCTGAAGAGATTTTGAAAAAGGGAAGCAAAAGTTAATCTTGATAAAAGTGGAAAAAATTCTCCAGAAAAACTGACCTGTCTTTAATGCATCCACACCAAATAACAACCTTGAGGAAAAATTGAGGCCCAGAAAGAAAGTTTCCATTATCGGAGCCGGAAATGTAGGAGCGAGTTTGGCCAGTTATTTAGCCCAGAAGAATATCTGTGACATAATCTTGGTTGATATAATGGAAGGGATCCCCATTGGCAAAGGGTTAGATATACTCCAGGCCGGGCCGATTTTAAATTACAGTGTGGATATCAAAGGGAGCAATGATTATAAAGACATTTCTGATTCAGACATAGTAGTTGTTACCGCTGGTCTGGCCCGAAAGCCGGGGATGTCCCGAGAAGATTTAATCATCAAAAATGCCGAGATTATTTCCCAGGTCACGGGAAATATCGTAAAATATGCTCCCCAATCCATGGTTGTGATGGTCTCCAACCCTCTGGATATAATGACCTTTCATGCTTTCAAAAAATCCGGTTTTCCTGCTAATCGAGTTTTCGGACAAGCCGGAGTTCTGGATTCCATCAGATTCAGAACCTTCGTGGCACTGGAATTGGGAGTTTCACCGGTTGATGTTCAAGCTATGGTCTTAGGAGGACACGGGGATTCAATGGTACCCTTGCCCAGATATACAACCGTCTCGGGAATTCCTTTAGGCGAACTTTTATCCTTAGATAAAATCAACAAACTGGCCGATAGAACCCGCAACGGAGGGACTGAAATAGTCTCCTATTTAAAGACCGGTTCAGCTTTTTATGCTCCGGCGGCCGCAACTTTG
>JBIOYE010000096.1:0-2740 GCA_044870015.1 Candidatus Zixiibacteriota bacterium | reverse complement strand
GTGGAAAAACTGTTAACCAAAAATGTCCGATTTTATCCAGAACTTATGAAAAACATTTTGACAAATTATCAACATTTTACTTTGTTATTGGACAAGAGTTTATTATATTTTTCCACCAATTCACAGTCTTAGTATTATTATTAAGTTTTATATTATCTAAATAAGAAGAAAATAGTCAATAATACTCAAAGATATTATTATTGACTATCTTTGAGTAAAGAATAATAATAAGTTGACCCCGTCTCCCTGAGGGATGCTGTCCCTAATCGGGATCCCGTAGGGGTAAGCGTAGGCATAACCAAAATGGAGGAGCTATGAAATTTGTCGCCCAGAGAAGTAAAATTTTAGAAAGTTTGCTAAATATTTTGAACGTTCTGCCCGCCCGCTCCACCTTGCCAATTCTGTCCAATATTTTGCTGGAAACCACGGAAGCCAAAGAGGGAAAATCTGCCGGCTCACAGCTAAAAATTGCCGCCACGGATCTGGATATGTCCATGCTGTCGTATCTGCCGGTGGCGGTCAGCAAGAGAGGGTCGATTACCATTCCGGGAAAAACTTTTGTGGATATCATCCGGGAAGCCCCGGAAGGGGAAATTGCTTTCACGGCCACTGACAACCGCCTGGAAATTAAACTAGAAAACGGAAGCTACAAAATCGGCGGAATACCGGCGGCCGAGTTTCCCAAACTGCCGGAGGTAAATACTGCCCGGCAAAATAAGGTCTCTTCCCAAGATTTAGTGCGAATGGTCAGAAAAACTGTGTTTGCCATTTCCGGGGACGAGACCAGGCCGGCTTTAAACGGGGCTTTGTGGAAAGCCGAAGACGAATCGATGATGATGGTGGCCACTGACGGGCATCGTTTAGCTAAAGTTTCTATGAAAAATAAAAAGTTTCACGGGCTTTCCGGTTCGGTCATAGTTCCTCCCAAAGCCTTGAATTTGTTGGTCAAACTAATCGGGGATGAAGACAAGGATATCGGGGTGACTTTCGGAGACAACCATCTGATTTTTAACCTGGAGGATTCGGTCATCTCCTCCCGTTTGATAGAAGGACCGTATCCAAACTATGAAGCGGTTATCCCCAAGGATAATGATAAGAAATTAATCGTGGAAAAAGAGCTTTTGGCCTCTACCACTCGCAGAGTCTCGATTTTATCCAACAACTTCACCCATCAGATTAAATTCGCAGTGAAAAAAGATAAAATGGAACTCTCGGCGGCTAACAGTGATTTGGGTGGAGAAGCCCGGGAGACCATTCCCTGTGATTACGACGGAGAGGAAATGGAGATCGGGTATAATGCCAATTATGTTCTGGATATTTTAAAGCAGATGGACGGGGACAAAGTGACCTTTTCTTTGAATACTCCGGTCTCAGCCGGGATGATTTTCCCCAGGGAGAAAAAGGAAAATGAGGAGTATTTCTGCTTGATTATGCCTTTGAGGTTGGCGGATTGAAGAAGTTTTGTAACGCCACGTTTTATACGGGGCGTACGCCCTATGCAAAATAGGGCGTTACATGATACCGATTGACGGATTAAATCTGAATCACAAAGACACCCTTCGACTTTGCTCAGGGCAAGCGAAAGGCACGAAAAAAGATAACATACTAAACCCATGTCAATAGTAACGAAAGTTTTCAAATTATTTTTTGGTTTTCTCTTGGTATTATTTCTGCTGGCTCTGGCTGTGGGGAAATTTTTGGGCTGGGCTATCGGGGCCGTGTTTACGACAGTGGCTGTGGTGTTGGGCGGAATTCTGGTTGGTCTGGTGGTGGGACTCGGGGTGCCTCTGGGAATTCTTTTGGGAAATGTCATTCTGGTGGGCTTCTGTATATTTTTATTTCTGGGATTTTTCATGCTTTTGCTCAACCGACGCAGAAGAAAACTTAGAGCATAAAAAAATTCACACAGATGGTTCGGCTCACGCTCACCACAAGTTTTAGCGGATTAAACGGATTAACAATTGATGGCGTAGGCGGGGATCTTTTCCCCGCCGTTGATGTAATACGAAGAAAGGTAGGGAAGGGATCCCGACCTACGGAATCTTGAGAAACTCAAAATGAAAGAAGGAACTGACCTCACCCCTACCCTCTCCTCAAAGGAGAGGGAGAATAAAGAAAAAATGCACTTAGAAACTTTAGAGCTTTTTAATTTCAGAAATTATTCCCACCTCAAGGTAGAATTCGACCCTAAGATAAATTTAATCCTGGGTGAAAACGGCTCCGGCAAGACCAATCTTTTGGAAGCTATTTTTTTTTAAGCACCGCCAGACCGCTAAGAGCTTCCCAAGAAGCCAATCTAATCAAAACCGATGAAAATTATTTAAGAGTTATCGGAGAAGGATTCTGCCCCCAGCCCACCAAAGTAGAAATCGCTCTGGGCTTAGACGGCACCAAGAATTTAAAAATCAACGACTCCCCTCATAAAAAGCTGACCGATTTATACGGTTATTTTCAAGCCGTCTCCATATCCTGGGATGACATTGGTTTAATCTTAGGTTCACCGGCCCGCAGAAGAAGATTTTTAGATTTGAATTTATCCTTTGCCCACCCGGTTTATCTAGACACGCTTTTGGATTATCAGAAAGTCTTAGAGCAGAGGAATAAATTTTTGAAAGATTACAAGGAGAGAAAAGAAACCAACTGGGAGGGACAGTCCGGATTTAAGGTGCAGTTAGTCCAGTTAGGCACAGAGATAATCAAAAGAAGAAAAAATTTCCTGGAGCAAATTTTCCCCCTAGCT
>JBIOYE010000095.1:0-5002 GCA_044870015.1 Candidatus Zixiibacteriota bacterium | reverse complement strand
TCCCCTTTTTCGGTATCTGCTTAGGTATGCAGTGTGCCACCATCGCCTATGCCCGTAAATTCTGTAAGATTACTGACGCCAACTCTGCTGAATTTTCAGAGAACTGTGCCAATCCGGTAATCGATATAATGGAAGAACAAAAAAAGGTTACACTAAAAGGGGCCAGCATGCGACTGGGGGCATACTCTTGTGTCTTAGAAAAAAACAGTTTGGCACATAAAGCCTACGGCCAGGAAAAAATTTCTGAAAGACATCGGCATCGTTATGAATTCAACAACCGATACAAAGATGTTTTGACCAAAGCCGGTTTTAAAATAACCGGTGTCAATCCAGAGACCAATTTAGTCGAAATAATCGAATATCCCCACCATCCCTGGTTTGTGGGAGTGCAGTTTCACCCGGAGCTGAAATCCAGGCCGACCAAAGCCCACCCGCTTTTCAGAGAGTTTGTCAAAGCGGCTTTACAGCATAAAAATTTGAAACTCGACTCCCAGCTTATTTCCGAACCCAAAAAAGTAGTGGCCAAAAAGTAGCACAACTTTTCCTGCCGGAGGATTTAATTAGAATTTCTGAACTTAATATATTATATTTAGAGATAACCTTTTGCTAAATTCAAACCAGATGACTCAATCTAAAAAATTATGCCTCAGGTAAAAGTCGGAAATATCACTATCGGCGATAATGTACCTCTGGTTTTAATCTCCGGTCCCTGCGTGATTGAGACCGAAGATCTGATTCTAAAGACCGCCGAGCAAATCAAAAAAATCACGGATAAATATAAAATTCCCTTCATTTTCAAATCTTCCTGCATAAAAGCCAACCGCTGGAGAGAGACCAATTATTTGGGTCCGGGATTAGAAAAAGGGTTAGAAATACTGGCAAAGGTGAAAAAAAATTTAGGGGTTCCTATTTTAACCGATGTCCATTCTGCTTCCGACCCTGCCATAGCGGCAGAAGTGGTTGATGTAATTCAGATACCGGCTTTTTTATGCCGGCAGACAGATATAGCAGTCGCCGCAGGAAAAACCGGCAAACCAATCAATCTAAAAAAAGGGCAGTTCCTAGCGCCTGAAGATATGGGAGTTTTGGCCGGTAAAATTAAATCCACCGGAAATAATCAGATTATGCTGACCGAAAGAGGGGTGGTCTTTGGTTACAGCAATTTAGTGGTGGATATGCGCTCTCTGGTGAAGATGAGAGAATTAGGTTATCCGGTGGTTTTCGATGTCTCCCATTCCATTCAGATGCCAACGGCAAATACAGCGGTCAAAAGGGGTGAGCCGGAATATATTTTACCTTTAGCCCGGGCCGGGGTGGCTTGCGGCTGCGATGCCTTATTTATCGAAACCCACCCGGACGTGAAGAATGCCATGTCAGACCGGGACAGTATGCTGCCTTTGGAAAACTTAGAGCCGCTTTTAAAACAGGTCACCCAAATTGACCGACTCTGTAAACCTTTTGTTTATGGATGAAGAAAAACTTTTTGGCCAAATTGAAGAAAATTAAACTGTTAATTTTAGATGTGGATGGAGTATTGACCGACAATTCGGTGTATATAACCGGGGAAGGAAATGAGGCCAAGGCCTTTAATATTCAAGATGGCTTCGGAATTCATTTACTGCAACAGGAAGCCAAAGTAAAAGTGGCTTTGCTTTCGGGCAGATATTCAAAAAGCACAGAATTCAGAGCCAAAGAATTGGAAATTGAAATGGTGTACAACGGCTATACCGATAAAGTCCAAGTTTTGGAAGAGATTAAGCTGAAAACGGCTTTAGATTATTCCGCAATGGCTTATATGGGGGATGATTTGCCGGACCTGCCGGTTTTGAGAAAAACAGGAGTGGCTATAGCAGTCAAGAATTCCAGGCCGGAGGTTAAAAAGATTTGTGACCATGTCACCAAAAATTCCGGCGGGGATGGGGCGGTCCGAGAAGTGATTGATTTAATTTTGATAGCCAAGAATATAAAATTGGAGTATTGAAAATGGTATTGGAAAGAGCCAAAGAGGTAATCCGAAAAGAAGCCCAGGCCATTGCCGGTTTGGAAAAGAAAATAGATAAAGAGTTTGAAAAAGCGGTGGATATTATCCTGAAATGTAAAGGCCGGGTAATCGTCACCGGCATGGGAAAATCCGGCATTGTGGCCCGAAAAATTGCGGCCACTTTGACCTCCACCGGGACTTCAGCTATCTTTTTACATCCGGCCGAAGGGATTCACGGAGATTTGGGTCTGGTTCGGCGAGATGACGTGGTCTTAGCCATCACCAAATCCGGCGAGACCGATGAAGTGTTTCAACTCTTCCCGCTGTTCAAAAGATTGGGTGTACCCATCATAACCTTCACCGGTAATATAGAGTCTCAGTTAGCAGAAAAATCAGATGTGGTCATCGATGTTTCGGTTGAAGAAGAGGCCTGCGGCAACGATTTAGTTCCCACTTCCTCTACCACTGCTGCTCTGGTTATGGGGGATGCTCTGGCAATTACCTTGCTGGAGGAAAGAAACTTTTCTCCGGAGGATTTTGCTTTGCTGCACCCGGGTGGAAACTTAGGCCGCAGACTCTTACTTAAAGTGGGGGATGTAATGCACACCGGGGACCAGGTTCCCATAATCTCCGAAGATAACAACATCAAAGAGGCCATTCTAGAAATGACTTCAAAGAGATTTGGGGCCACTTCGGTGGTCAATAAAAAAGGGGAGCTGATAGGGGTTTTTACCGACGGTGACTTGAGGAGGTTGATTGAGAAAACCCCCAACTTTTTTGACCTGAAGGCCAAAGAAGCCATGACCACCAATCCCAAGGTGATTTCGGAAAATGCTCTGGCGGCCCGGGCTTTGAACCTGATGGAGTTTTTCAATATCACCTGTTTGATGATTGTCAATGGAGAAAGAAAACCGATCGGGATAGTGCATCTGCATGATTTATTGAAAGCCGGGGTAGTTTAAAATTGTGTCCAGTGAAATTAGTTCCCATAATTTTAGAAAAATCAGAAAAAAACTCAAAAATGATTTAATTTTTCTCTTCCTTTCCGCCCTAATTTTTCTATTCAGAATCCTCCCTCGAAAAACCGGCTTTCTTTTAGCCAAAGTTTTGGCTAAGTTAGCTTTTTGGTTATTGCCCAAGGAAAGAAAAAAGACCATCGAAAATCTGACCCTGGTTTTTGGAAAAGAAAAATCTGAAGCTGAAATAAAACAATTAGCTCAAGAGATTTTTGTGAATTTAGCTCTGAGCGGAGTGGATGCGATTCGATTAAAAAGATATAAAGAAAAAATTGCAGAATTTGTTGAAGTTGAAGGAGAAAAAACTTTTGCTGAGGCGTATCGAGAAAGAAAAGGGTTGGTGACCATCACCGGACACATCGGCTGCTTCGAGCTGATTGCTCCGTATTTTAATCAAAAAGGATATGAAACTGTGGTAATCGGCAGAGAATTATATGACAAAAGGTTGGATAAGCTCATAGTGGAAAACCGGGAAAAATCCGGAGTGCAGAATATCCCCAATTCCGACAGCGTCAAAGAGATAATCAGAGTTTTGAAAGATGGAAAAGCCCTGGGGGTTTTGATTGACCAGAATTCCCACAAAGTCAGGAATGTCAAAGTTAATTTTTTCGGCAGAGCGGTAAATGCTCCGGTGGGACCAGCTCTGATTGCTTTGAAAACCGGCTCACCCATTGTCCCTTTGGCCATCGTGAGAAATTCTAAACAAAGGTATCGTATCATTGTAGGTCAAAAGTTAAAACCCGGAGTAACCGAAGATAAAGAGAAAGAGGCGGTCAGATTGACGCAGGAATGCACCTTTTTTCTGGAACAGATTATCAAAAAATATCCGGCCCAATGGGTCTGGATGCATAATAGGTGGGGAGATTAATTTCATGAAAACAATTTCTTCAATTTTAATCTTTTTAGCCTTACTATTTTTAAGTTGTAGTATAGAGGAAACCCAGCCGCCTCCAGTAACCTCACAGGATACGCCTGACCAGATTCTGGAAAATTCTACCATTGTCCTTACCGTGGGTGGAATCAAATCTACCGTCATTAAAGCCAATTACTTAATTAAATATGAGAAAAAGGATGTAACTTTAGCCAGAGTAATTCAGGCGGACTTTTTCGATAAAGAGGGAAAGCATACTTCGGTTCTGACGGCTGATTCTGGCTTCATTCACGAGCAAAGACAGGATATGGAGGTTTTGGGGAATGTACTGGTAGTCACTGACGATGGCTTGAAATTAGAGACCACCAGTTTGAGATGGGACCCCAAAATCAACAAAATAGTCACGGATGCTTTTGTAAAAATCACCAAAAAGAATGATATTATAACCGGCTATGGTCTGGAAACCGATTCGGAACTGAAAAATATTAAAGTTAAAAAGAACGTCAAGGGACAATTAGAAGAGCTTACCACTGAACAAGAGAGATAGCATGCCCAATTCGCTTTTGAGAACGGAGAATCTGGTCAAAATCTATAAGAAAAGAAAAGTTGTAAATCAGCTATCAGTCGAGGTTCATCCGGGTGAGGTGGTAGGGCTTTTGGGTCCTAACGGGGCTGGGAAGACCACTACTTTTTATATGATTACCGGATTTATCAAGCCCAATGCCGGTAAAATTTTTATCGGCGAGGAAGAAATCACGGATTTGCCCATGTATAAAAGAGCCAGAAAAGGGATCGGCTATCTTTCCCAGGAACCCTCGATTTTCAGGAAATTGACGGTGGAAGAAAATATTATGGCGATTTTGGAGATGCAGGCTCTGGATAAAAAACGGAGAGCAGAAAAGTTAGAAATCCTGCTGAATGAGCTGGATATTGCGCATTTGAGGAAGAGCCGGGCTTATAATCTTTCCGGCGGGGAAAGAAGAAGAGTGGAGATTACCCGGGCTCTGGTCTCGGAGCCGAAATTCATGCTTCTGGATGAGCCGTTTGCCGGGATTGACCCGATTACAATTGAGGATATTCAGAAGATTATAGAGCGGCTGAAGCAGAAAGGTCTGGGGGTTTTGGTGACTGACC
>JBIOYE010000094.1:0-6936 GCA_044870015.1 Candidatus Zixiibacteriota bacterium | reverse complement strand
GCTATTCTTTCGGAGCGCGAGAGTGAACCGGTCTTGATTTGGCCGGAATTTACCGCCACCGCTAAATCGGCGATAAAGGTATCTTCTGTTTCTCCGGAGCGGTGAGAGATAACCTGGGTGTACCCTGATTTTTTAGCCAGTTCGATGGTTTCCAGGGTTTCCGTCAAAGTCCCTATCTGATTTAATTTTATCAAGATTGAATTGGCACATTTTTTTTCAATCCCCTTTTTGAATAATTTGAGGTTGGTGGTAAAAATATCATCACCCACAATCTGAACTTTATTCCCCAATTTTTTTGTCATAAGCTGCCAGCCCTCCCAATCCTCCTCTGCCAGAGGGTCTTCCAGACAGACGATAGGAAATTCCTCAAGCAAAGCTTCATAATAATTTACAAACTCTGCTGAAGTAAAATTTTTATTCTCATTTTTCAAGAAATAATTTTGTTTACTGGCATCATAAAACTGCGAAGCCGCCACATCTAATCCTAGATACGCATCCTGGTTGGGTTTATAGCCGGCCTTTAAAATCGCTTCCAGCATAAATTCCAAAGCTTCTTTATTGCTTTTTAAATCAGGGGCAAAACCGCCTTCATCTCCCACAGCTGTGGGGAGATTTTTAGCGTGCAAAATCTTTTTTAGAGTATGAAAAATCTCCGACCCCATCCGGATGGCTTCTTTAAATGAAGAGACCCCGGCCGGAATGAGAAAAAATTCCTGAAACTCTAAATTATTATCCGCATGGGCACCGCCGTTGATAAGATTCAGCAAAGGAACCGGCAAGACCCTAGCTTGGTCACCTCCCAAATATTTGTATAAAGGAAGCTTTCTGGAGGAAGCGGCGGCCTGGCAGATTGCTAAAGATACCGCCAGGATAGCATTGGCTCCCAGCTTACTTTTATTTTCAGTCCCATCCAACGTGATCATTAAGTTGTCAATCTTAGCTTGTTCGGTTGCGTCCAGTCCGGCTCTGATTATTTCTTGGGAGATTACTTTTTTTATATTTTTGACTGCTTTCTGCACTCCCTTCCCTAAAAATCTTTGTGGGTCACCGTCCCTTAGCTCTAGGGCTTCGGTCTTCCCGGTAGAGGCACCGGATGGAATAGCAGCCCTGCCAAAAGAGCCATCTTCTAAACTCACCTCTGCTTCCACGGTTGGATTTCCCCTGGAATCTAAAATTTCTCGCGCATGTATATGGGTAATTTTAGGCACTTTTCTCCTTCAGACAAACTTAAATTATAAAATAAATGTTTTTTAGCAAGAAAATTTATTCAGGAAAAGTTTGGGCTGGAGAAAAAGATGTATCCGAATAAGGAACCGAAAACGGAACTAATAAGATTAACCGTGTCATTATTGACAAATTTCAAACCTGATTCTAGGCTGGCTTTCTGATTACAATGAATCTTACTTTCCGTAATGCCAGAACAAATCGAGCAAACATACCGACTTTGGATGGTAGCACCTGCGATACTATCAAGCAGACTGGCCGAGAATCCAGCCAGAGTGACTAAAATAATTGCCTCCAGTTTAATTTCATAAGGGGAAAAAGGGGACAGAATCCCCAAAATCCCGACAGTGAAACTTCCTAAAATTGAAGCTGAACTTCCCAGTAAAGTAATCCCTCCCGAACTCCCTTTGGGCACTTTTCTAAAATTCAAAATTGAACGAACCGACGACTTTGACAAAACCCCAATTTCTGTTCCCCAGGTATCAGCCGTAACCGCCGCCATAGTGGAAATAAAGAGAATATACCAGATTGGTTCAGGTGAAATTTTGTGGCAAATGACAAGTAGCGAAGCCACAGCACCATTAGCCAGGACCTGCCAGGCATCTCTCTTATCTCCCTTGGCCCAGAGTAAATTTAATTTCTCCTTTTCTTCTCTGCCGAATTTAGAAAGAAGGCTGGAAGAAATGAAGAACCATAGTAAAACGATACCCCAGTTTAAGCCCCCCAGTCCTATTACAATAGTCCCGATGACTGCGGAAGCTACAGCGCCTGAAAAAGTTAAAAACCCTAACTTGTAAGAATAGAAAACAATGACTCCTGTGACAAGAAATCCAGTCAGTAAACTAACAATTGGAGTCATCTTAAGGGAGTTGATTTTTCTTGCGGATAAACCACTCCAGACTGATGAAGAGGATAAAAAAGATCAAAAGCAGAGGATGATTCCAAAGCTGGATAGTTCTCTTTTTCTCTAAAATCTTTTTTTCTAATTTTAAATCTTTGTTGAAGCTTTCTAACTCTTCCGGATTATAATACTTACCACCGCTAACTTCGGCAATTTGGGTCAAAAGTTTTTTATTCATAATCAAACTCTGGTCTTCCAAGCTGAACTCATCCACTACATATTCACCTTTAGGAGTTCCCAAAAGCTTCCCATCTTTTTTGATATTGGCTTCATAAAAATACCGGCCCGGTTGAGCCGCTTTAAGTTCTCCCTTATAATTTCCCGGCTCATCCTCGATTAAAATCAGGTCAGACACGGCCTGTTTCTTATTTTCTAATTTCAGTCCTGTTCTAACCTCAATTTCTGCCCCCTGGATTTTCTGAAACGATTCATCATAAACCTGGGCCTGGAAATTCACTTTTTCACCGGACTGGTAAATGAGTTTATCGGTCTTTACAAAGAGCTTCTCTTTCTCTTCCGGAGCCGTCAACCAGCGTATGGAATTACCCCAGAAGGTTTGGTAACTTTGATTATTGTTCCCGATTCCCCACTGCAAAAAATCCCACCTCCAAAAAGGATAAGCCAGGGTAAACATAACTTTTCCGCCGGAAGGAAAATTTTTAATTACAATACCGGGTAAAGCCTCTTCTCCCGGCAAAACCGAATAAGCTGTCAAAACTTTAGCATCGCTATGCACAGATTCAACCTGGGCTATACCCAAAAAGGGAGGAAGACTGGACCAGATTTTTGAGTTTTCTGATTCAGAAGATGCTAAGCTGGTTATAGGGTTAAATTTCCCTTCTGAAGTCAGTTGTAATTGAAAATTGGCAAAGCCGGCTTTAGCGGGACTCAGCCTGACCGGGGAAAATTTGAAATTGGGGTTTAACTTGGCTAAAGCGGGTGCTTCCGGACCCAGCAACATTAAAATTGATTTTCCATCTTTTAAGACCCAAGCATTAAATCTTTCTTCTTTGCCTCGGAAAAAATCAATTGTAGAATTGACCGAAATCAAAAGATCATACTGCTCCAATTCCTTATCTGCTCTGGGAAATTCTTTGGTCAAGGGTTTTTGGTTCACTCCGTATACAGCAAAACTGCATTCCAAATTTTTTTGATTCTCTAAATATCTTTTCAAAAAAGTAAATTCCCAGCTTAAATTATTGGTAAAAGCCAGAATTTTTACTCTACTTTTCAAAACTTTTAAACTGAAACTTCTTTGGTTGTTTTTATAATTTAATTCTCCGGACAAATGCGGCAAAGACAGATTATATCGGTGTAAACCTTCTTCTTTGGGAGTGAGATATAAAACCAGCTTCTGATTTTGTCCGGAGCCGGAAAGCTGAAGCTCCTGCCGTGCCAGAAGATTTTTGTTTTCTCTGATTTCAACCGAAATCCTTTGGTTGGCAAAGCCATAACTGGTAACCGACACCTCAATCGGAGTCGGATTATCCTTGTATACAATCTCATCGTAGATAATCTCTTCAATGGCGACATCCTGCGGAAAAGCCTGGGAGCCGATTCCGACGGTATAAATGGGGAAATCCAGTTCGGCTGAAACTTTAATTGGGTCCGGTCCAAAATTATCTCCTCCATCTGATAAAATTAAAGCTCCTATAACATTTTTCTCTTTCAGTTCATTTCTTAAATATGCTAAGGCATTTCCTATAGAAGTGGATTTCCCCTCCAAATTTAATTTATCAGCGGGGCTTGATTTTACCAGCGTATCAGAAAAATGATAATAGGCCAGGTTGACATTAGCCGGAAATTTTTTTAAAAAATCAGAAGCCAAAATCGATTCCAAAACCTTTTTTCGGCTGCCCACTTGGTCCGTAAAATTCATACTGGAGGAATTATCTATTAAAACGGCCAGCGTAGGAGTCAGATTTTGTTTGAAAGTGAAACTGAAAATGCTGCTGGCTACCACTAAAAAAATCGAAGTCAATGCCAAAATCCGCAGAATGGATAACAGCCACTTTTTTCGGGTAGTCAGTGCTGGGGAGCTGGCTCTGTAAAGCAAAAAAATCAGAAAAGAAAAAATGACAACCAAGAAAATTAAACTCAACCAGTTGGTGTGAAAATCAAAACTCATACAATCAAATACGCAATACTATTCTTGAAGGGTAAATCCAAGAGTTCATTTATCACGCTTCAAGGCAAAAGCCACTAAATCTTTCAAGGATTTATTATAGATAGAGTCAGGCAGAAATTGGATGGACTGTAAAGCTTTTTGACCGAATTCAGAAGCTTTCTTCTGAGAATAAACCGTACCCCCTTTTTCCTGGATGAATGAGACCACCTTATCGAAGCTGGAATTACTGTAGCCGTTTTCTAGATATTTGAGGATATTCTCTCTTTTTTCGGGTGCTTCTTGTTGCAGAGAATATATTAAGGGCAAAGTCACCTTCCCTTCTCTTAAATCGGTTCCCACCTCTTTACCGGTTTTTTCCTGGTTACCGATTATATCCAATAAATCATCCACGATTTGAAAAGCCATTCCGAAATTTTGGCCATAAATTTTAAAACCTAATATTTGGTTTTGGTCAGACTGATGCAGGATACAGCCGGATTCACAGGCCGCAGCAAAAAGAGAAGCGGTCTTATCTGAAATTATTTTTAGATAATCTCCTTCAGCTAAAGCGAAATTTTTGGATTCTTTGATTTCATTTAATTGGCCGATGCTGACCCTTTCCGTGGCAGAAGAGACGGTTTTCATTATCGAGGGAGAATTAATTCCTACCAGGGTTTTGAACGCTTTGGCAAACAGATAATCCCCCATCAAAACCGATACTAAATTGCTCCATTTATAGCTGACAGTCATCTCTCCCCTGCGGGTAGGCGACTGGTCAATGACATCGTCATGCAGCAAGGTGGCGGTGTGAATTAACTCTAACGCCACGGCTGTTTCAATGCCCCTTTCGCTTTTCTCTCCGAACGCTCTGGAAACCAACAAAACACAAGCCGGCCTTAATCTTTTGCCATGATTTTCTAAAAGATGCTGGGAGATTTCCCAGATAAAACTGGATTCACCTGACAGAACTTCCTTAAATCTGGCTTCGAAAGCACTTAATTCATCCTGGATTGGCTCTAAGATTTGATTCAGATTCATAACTTGAGAGTAAAATAAACCTGAAAAGTGCAAAAAGTCAAGTTACAAGCAGATTTTAATAACTAACCGCACAAAACCGCACCGCCGTTGACATTCAAGATTTCTCCGGTGATGAAGCTGGATAAATCACTGGCTAAAAATAAAACAGCTCCGGCAATTTCTTCCGGAGTTCCGACTCTTCCCACGGGTATCGAACTCAAAATTTGTTTTCTTTCTTTGCTTTTTAAGGCAGCTTTGCTCATATCCGTATAAACCCAGCCCGGAGCCACACAGTTCACTCGAATATTCCAGGGAACAAGTTCAGCGGCTAAAGATTTGGTCAAGCTGATTATGGCACCTTTAGTTGCAGCATAATGAGAATGCTCCGCCTCTCCTCTTTGACCAGCAGTGGATGATATATTTATAATATTGCCCGACTTTTGTTTTTTCATAAAAGGGACAACTGCCCGCGTAAGATAGAACACACCTCTCAAGTTGATATCTAAAGTTTCATTTAAAATTTTATCCGGCATTTTATCAATAGGGGCATAAGTCCACACCCCGGCATTGTTGACTAAGAAATCAACTCTGCCAAAATGTTTTATAGTAAATTCTACCAGTTTTTTACAGGCAGATTGCAAGGCAACATTGGCTTTAAAGGGCATAGCCTTTACTCCGATTTTTTCACATTCTTTAACTAGTTTATCCAAATTTTTTGTCTTATGGTAATTAATCACTACATTTGCGCCGGCTTTGGCAAAATAAAGTGCCGTAGCTTTTCCAATTCCGCGTGAAGCTCCGGTGATTAAGGCAACTTTACCCCTAAGATTAATCATTTGTTATTAGAATTTTTATTCCCATTCAATTGTAGCCGGTGGTTTAGAACTTATATCATAAACTACTCGATTGATTCCTTTGACTTCATTTATTATTCTGTTGGAAATTTTTTGCAACAATTCATAGGGTAATTTGGCCCAATCCGCTGTCATGCCATCTAAAGAAGTAACCGCTCGCAGGGCTACCACATTTTCATATGTCCTTTCATCCCCCATGACTCCCACAGTTTGAACCGGAAGCAGAACGGAAAACGCCTGCCAGACCTGGTCGTAGTAACCAGAATTTTGCAACTCTTCCATAAAAATGGTATCTGCTTCTCTCAATAGATTCAATCTTTTTTCGGTAATTTCTCCGATGACTCTGACAGCCAGGCCTGGACCTGGAAAAGGATGTCTTTTGAGTAATTTCTCCGGCACTCCCAATTTTTTCCCCAATTCTCTGACCTCGTCTTTGAATAATTCTTTCAACGGCTCTACTAATTTTAAATTCATTACTTCCGGTAATCCTCCTACGTTATGATGAGATTTAATAGTAGCCGAAGGCCCTTTAAAGGAGCGGCTTTCAATTAAATCCGGATACAATGTCCCTTGAGCCAGAAATTTTATATCCCCAATTTTTTGGGCTTCTTCCTCAAAAATTTCGATAAATACTCTTCCGATGATTTTTCTTTTTTCTTCCGGGTCTATTATGCCTGAAAGAGCTTTTAAAAATTTATCTTTGGCGTCTACCAACTGAATATTCAAATTGAACTTTTCAAATGTTTCTAAAACTTCTTTGGCTTCATCTTTTCTCAACAAGCCGTTGTCCACAAAAATACCGTGCAAATTCTTTCCCACGCCTTGATTCACCA
>JBIOYE010000093.1:0-10381 GCA_044870015.1 Candidatus Zixiibacteriota bacterium | reverse complement strand
TGCATCTGGATAACCTCTTTTATGGCCTGTAACTCTAACTCTTTGAGTTTTTCTTGAGAAATTTCCCCTTTGGTCATCTGATTTCGGGCTTTGACCAAATAGTCAGGCTTGGGAAAACTTCCTACGGAGGTGGTTTCTAACATCTTTCTCCTCTCAAAAAAGCTTTGGGCTTATTCAAATAAAAACTCTCTTTGAAAATTCTTAACCGCTTCTACCATCCCTTTTAGTTTTTTGACGGCTGCCTCGTGGGGTAAAAATTCTAACCCACAAGAAGGGCTGATATATATTTTTTCCGGCGGAATTTTTTGGGTCACTTTTTCAAATAAGCTGAAAAGCTCCTCTTCGGTTTCAATTTTAGTGTTGCGGGCATCCAGACAACCCAAAATTATTTCCTTCTTGAAATCATGGCTTAATAGAGCATTCAAATTTTCCGGTTTACTAACTACGTCAATTCCTATTACATCTACGGGAAAATCCAAAATTTTGGGGAGTAAATTTTTCACACTTCCAAAATAGAGAAACAATATTTTTTTAGCGGAGATATCCTCAAAGGCTTTTTCGATAGCTTTTTTGACTAAATCAACTTTATCTGGACTATAGCACAAAGATGGCTCATCTAACTGAATGAATTTTGCCCCAGCTTTTTCTAATTCCTTGGCTTCCTGATTTAAAATTTCCGCCAAATCCAAAGTTAGCTTATCGATGTTATTATAATGTTGGTCTAAAGAAAGTTTGGCTAAAGTAAATGGTCCGGGCAGAACCGCCTTGACCGGTTTTGTGGCATGGGCTTGGGCAAATTTGAACTGGTCAACCGTGGAATAATTCTTAAAGGCAACCTTGGATTTAATTATGGGCCTTCTGTAATAGACATTGTTGTCAAAAAATCTGATTAAACCTCCGATTTCCACTCCGCTAATATTCTTAGCCAACGGAGTCACCAAATCATCCCAGCGTATTTGACCGTCGGTTATGATGTCAACACCGGCCTCCTCCTGCTCTTTTATAACTCTTTTAATGGTTTCCTGATAAATTTCCTCTAATTTTTCAGCAGTAATTTTCCCCTGGTCTTTTAAGTTTAAGGCGTTTCTTAAATTAGGTACATTTTTATCCGAGCTAATTTTGGGATAATTTCCCACTACCGTGGTTTTTAACATTTCTCCTCTTCGGTTTTAAATGCTAAAGTTAATTAAAAGGGGATAAATGTCAATGGTCAAAAATAGTCAAGAATGGTAGTATTTTTGACCATTCTTGACTATAGCCCAAAAAGTCAGCTTGACAGAGGAAAAACAGATTGATATAATGGTCTCCAAAATGGAGAGGGTCTTTACCAGAGAGGAATTGAAACAATTTGACGGGAAAAATGGAAATCCGGTTTATGTGGCTTACAAAGGGGAAGTTTACGATGTCACCGGAAGCGAACTTTGGAAAGACGGCTCACACTGGTATGAACATACGGCCGGCTCGGATTTGACCAACTCTCTGGATGGAGAAGCGCCCCATACTCATCTGGTTTTGGAAAGATTTCCCAAAGTAGGAAAACTGAAAATTTTTGATGAAGAATAAAGCCGAAGTCGTCGTTATCGGAGCCGGAATAGCGGGCTCTTCCATTGCCTATAACTTAGCCAAAAAGGGCGCTAAGGATATTATAGTTTTAGAAAAAGAGCCCTACTTCGCGGGCTGGTCGACCGGAAAGGCTGCCGGGGGTGTGCGGGCACAGTTTGCCAATGAAATCAATATCAAAATATCATTGTGGTCTGAAAATATTTTAGAGAAATTTTCTCAGGAGATGGAATGCGATGCCGCCTTTGACCAGGTGGGGTATCTTTTTTTGTTATCCAAACCAGAGGATTGGGAGAATTTCAAAAAAAATGCCGCCCTGCAACAGAGCCTGGGTCTGCCGGTCCATCTTTTGACTCCTGAAGAAATAAACAAGCTGGTTTCCGAACTTAGGACAGATGATTTACTGGGTGCCACCTTCTGCAAGAAGGATGGTCTGGTTGACCCCTATGAAGTTTGTATGGGATATGTCAATCAGGCCAAGAAATTAGGGGTGGCTTTTGAAATGGAAACTGAAGTGGTCGGAATTGAATTATCCAGCAAAAAAATAAGCAAAGTAAAAACTAATAAAGGTGAAATTGAAACTGAAATAGTCTTGAATGCGGCCGGAGCTTTTGCGGCTCAAATCGGAAAGATGCTAGGAGTGGATATTCCGGTTTATCCTATCAAAAGGCAGATTGTCACCACCGCCCCTCTTGATTACGTGAAACCCAATTTCCCCATGGTGGTTGACTTTACTTCCGGTTTATATATGCACAGAGAGTCCGGCGGACTTTTAATGGGCTGGGCGGATAAAAATACACAACCCGGATATGATCTGTCTGTGGACCCGGATTATACCGACCAGATTTTGATGAAAGCCCTGGAGCGGATGCCGATTTTGGAAAATGCTCAAATTTCCTCCTCCTGGGCCGGTTTGTATGAAACGACACCTGACAACAATGCCATTTTGGGGAAAGTTCCGGAAGTGAAAGGTTTTTATTTGGCTAACGGCTTCTCCGGACATGGTGTGATGCATGCACCGGCAGTGGGAATTTTAATCAGCGAACTGATTCTAGAAGGTAAAACCAGCATAGATATTTCAGAGCTTTCTTTAGAAAGATTTAAAAAAGGAGATTTGAAGGTCGAGAGAAATGTTATTTAAGAGAAGATTGTTTGTAAGCAGTAACTTTTTCTACTACCTCGGTTAGCTGCTCTAATTTAAAGGGTTTGGCTAAGATATAATCTATCCCGGCCTTCTTGAGCTGTGCCTGGTCAAAATTAGCTCCCCACCCGGTAATCATTACAATGGGAACATCTGGATTTGTCTCTTTAATCCTCTGGGAAACTTCAAAGCCGGAAATATCCAAAAGTCCCAAATCGGTAATCACCAAATCAAAAGCATTCTGGTTGAATTTCTCAATCCCTTCCAATCCGGTTTCCGCTACTTCTGTGGAGTGCCCTAAATTGGCAAACATCGAGGAAAGTAAATCCAGAATCATTCTCTGGTCATCAATCGCTAAAACTTTTAATTTTTTGGTGAGTTTTTCGGTTACTTCCGTCTCAAAATTATTGGAATTATCTGCAATTTCAGCTGAAATTGCACCAGTTGGGGCCGGATAGACATCCTGCAATCTGCTCATCAGCTGACTGCCGTCCACTACCGACTGTTCGATTATTTTTAGAAATTCGGATAAATCGGAATTGTAAGGCAGTTCCCCGGAAACCAGTTTATTTTGCAGAAGCTGGGTGTTACCCAAGATAGCTGCTAAAACGTTATTCATATCGTTGACAAAATTAGGGCTGGGGAGTTCAACTTCAGACTGTTTCTGTCTTTCCTGAAAATCAGTTAACCTCTGGTTTAAGGTTTTCAAATCCTCTTTCAGTGAATAATTTTGAACAGCCAAAGATGCCTGATTGGCTAAAGCAGATGCCTGTTGGACTTCAGCTTGACTGAAAACCCGTTCGGACTCCCGGTTCTCAAACCAAATAATTCCCAGAATTTGGTTTCGGGCAAGGATAGGGACCAATAGGTTGGATTGGTCAACCACACTTTTCTTTCTATCCAAAACCTCCCGGATTAAGGGAAATTCAGCCAACTCTAAATTGAGCCCGTAAAAAGACGGGTCTAAGGAAGCTTTGACCTCCAGCTTGTTATCTTTAACCAGAACTGCGTGTCCGACCTTGGCCTCAATCACTTTCAAACCTTCCCAGATGATACGGTCCAAAATCTGCTCCAATTCCAGATTGGAAACCAAAAAACTGCTTATGACCGATAAAATCCGGTTCTCCTGAATGGCCCGGTTAAGCTGGTCGGTTCTTCTTTTGACCTCTTTAGCCAATCTCAAGGTGTCGATTTTTTCACCCAGATTAGAGGAAATATTCTGCAAAAGTTTCTCCAGCTTGGAATCCAGTTTATATCTTTCTTTGGAAAATAAAGCCAGCACCCCGACATTTTTCTCGGCAGCCAAAATAGGAACCACTCCCAGAGAGACAAAATCCTCCTTCTTTAGTTCCATTAAAATCTCCTCGCTGCTGGGAATTTCCTCCCGAATCAGAATTTCTTTGTTTCGGGCGGTCTGATTAATAATCCCGTTTTCCGTGGTCAAATTTTCAAACTGTTTGGCCAGCTGGGGTGATAAACCTTTGTAGCTGGCTAAAACCAGCTCCCCTGTGGTCGGATTGGAAATCCAAATAGCGCAGGCCTCAACTTTCAGAAAACTGGTGATCTCTCTCAAAGAATGTTCCAGAGTTTCAATCAGAGTGGATGCTCGCTTGGTTCGGGAGATTAAGTTCTCTAAAAATAAAAATTCGCTTTCCTTGTCTTCGGTTTTCTTCTTGAGAAAGGCAACCTCGGCCAGCCAGTTGACCAGGCCGAAAATTATCAACATCAGACCGCAAATCCCAAAAACTACTTCCAGAAATAAAGGGATAACCGGTGAACCGAAGATAACAGCTTGGGCCTGGAGAAATTCATCCAGAATCTCAATTAAGGAAAAACCGAAGAGTAAAAAAACTCCTGCAAGAACTCTATTCCAGCCGGATTTGGTTAAATCCGGGTAGCGGTCTTTAAGTTGAAAAAGATAAATGGAGAGGGACAGGGAAGTAAGTGCAAAGAATACTTTGAGGATAACAGAGAACATATGCTATATGTGAACTCCTAAATGGTTTGTTCTTATATCCATCAAATCCGACTTAACTAAAACTTATTTAGTATAAAATTGCTAATCTAAATGTAAGGAAAATACAATCCTCCTCTGGTTCTTGGAGGAAATTAACTACTCCACTTTTTTAATTAGAGATTGTTTCTCCCGGATTACTTTCTTCCAGGGGCGGAGATGCAGGTGCTTCTGGCGCAGGCATATCCCCGGTTTTGAGAGCAGCATCCTTGTCAGCCGTGGCGGGAGTTTCCACCTGCGCTTTGGGTTTGGGATTATGACTGGCCTGGTATTGTTCCAGTTCCTGTTTGTCCCGGCCTTGAAAGTAAGCTTCAACAGATAATACAATCCTGCGGTCTTTGGTATCAAATTCGGCCACCTTTAAAGGTACGGTTTCTCCAACCTGGAATGCCTCTTGGGGTTTGGTCAGATTAGGAACCGCTAAATTCTGAATGGGGATTAAACCCTCTACCTCCGGTTCTAACTCTACGATAACTCCCCGGTCGAATAATTTGCTTATTCTACCTTCCAGCTCGGTTCCCACCTTATATTTCTGAGCCAGCTGGGACCAGGGGTCTTCTTTAATTTGCTTATGCCCCAATCCCACTCTCCGGCTTTCTTTATCAATTCCCAAAATGACCACATCAATGGTGTCCCCTCGCCTGACGACTTCTGAGGGGTGATAAATCCTCTTGGTCCAGGATAAGTCGGAAATATGCACCAAACCGTCTACTCCGTCTTCAATCTCCACAAAAACACCGAAATTCGTCAGATTTCGAACCTTCCCTTTAATTCTGGCACCCACCGGATATCTTTTATCCAGAGTCTGCCAGGGATCCGGCTCCAACTGTTTCAGTCCCAGAGAGATTTTTTCGTTGGCTTTATCCACCGACAAAACCATTGCTTCCAGCTCCTGACCCATCGACAAGATTTTGGAAGGATGCTTGACATTCTGGGACCAGGACATTTCGGAAATATGGATTAAACCCTCCACTCCCTTTTCCAATTCTACGAAGGCACCATAATCCGTCAGTGAGATGACTTTACCGCGCATGACTTTCCCCACCGGATATTTTTGCTCCACATTTTCCCAGGGATACGGAGTCAGCTGTTTTAGCCCTAAGGAAACTCTGCCGGTGGCTTTGTCAAATTCTAAGATTTTGACTTTGATTTTTTCACCTAAGGAAACCATTTCGCTGGGGTGATTGATTCTTCCCCAGGACATGTCCGTAATGTGCAACAGGCCATCGATCCCGCCTAAGTCCACAAACACCCCGAAATCGATAATATTCTTGACGATACCCTCTTTAATTTGGCCGGTCTGCAGCTCGGATAAGAGACGCCCTTTCTGATGCTCTCTTTCCTCCTCCAAAATTACTCTGCGTGAAACCACTATATTTCTTCTGAGCTTATTTATTTTGATAATCTTGACCTGCATGTTCTGGCCCACCAGCTCATCAAAGTTGGGAATCTGTTTCAAAGAGATTTGTGAACCTGGTAAGAAGGCCTCTACTCCCAGAACATCAGCTACCATACCCCCTTTTACCCGACGCACCAGTTTTCCTTCTACAATAACGCCTTTTTCATGAGCTTCCCGGACTCTATCCCAGACCCGCATGAAATCGGCCTTCTGTTTGGATAAAACCAGCTGTCCTTCCTGGTCTTCCATGGCTTCCAGGAAAACTTCGATCTCTTCACCCACTTTGACTTGAGAAGGATTCGGAAATTCGGAAAGAGAAATTATTCCTTCGGATTTGAATCCCACATCTACAATTACATCTTTTTCGGTGATTCCCAGAATCTTGCCTTTGATTATTTCCCCTTCTGCCAATTCCTGAAGAGTGTTGGAATACAGAGCTAAAAGCTTTTTCTGTTCTTCTTCGGAATACTCGGTCTCCTCAATTTGAGGGGGTTTTACTGTGGGATAAATTTTGCGGGGTGCAACCGGGGTTGGTTGTGCAACTACGCTTCCAGATACATCTGTGGTAGTTTTGACTGTTTCTTTTTTTCCTGGCTGTACATCTTTGGTTTTTCTACTGCCTTTGCTTTGAAGTCTAGGCCTTTCGCCTCCCCTTTTTTTGGCGGTTTTCGGCTCCTTTTCTGAAGCCGCTTCGACTTTGTTTTTATCCACCATTCACTGGGTTCCTCCTTTGCTAAAGTTTCCCTTATGGGATTTTAGATATCTCAATATACTCCTTTTTTCTTTTTAGTCAACCTAAATTAGCTACGATTCTAAGTTTTTTATTCTTTGCATGATTTCCGATACCACTGTTTTATATCCTTCTTTATCCTTGGAAACTTGCTCTAACCAAGTTTTCGGAATGGCAGGGCCAAACTTGACCTCTATGGGCTTGCCGGATAAAAAAGCCCGGGTGGGCTTTTGGGAATTGGCGATATGAGCCGGCACTATCGGCACTCCGGCTTCCAGAGCTAATTTTCCTATCCCAAGTTTGGGGGGCAAGAGCTGGGCCCTTAAGTTCCGGGTCCCTTCCGGAAAGACCAAAAGGGCTTGGCCACCTTTTAAAATCTCCAAGGACTCAATCAAAGCCTGGCGGTCAATTACGTTTCTTTTAATGGGTATGGCATTGACCGACCTCAAGAAAGAACCGAAAGGTTTGAATTTGAATAATTCCCATTTAGCCAGATAATGCACTTCACGGGGTGTACAACTTCCTAAAATAGGGGGGTCAAAATAGGAGATATGGTTGGAAGCGATAATGACTCCGCCCTCGGTGGGAATATTTTCCCATCCGTGGATTTTTCCCATTTTGAAAAATTTGAGGACATTTCTTATTCCAACCCAGGCCAAATAGTAATGCCATTTCATGCCGCAATTTTTTCTTTAAATATTTTCAGTATGCGATTTACCTGCTCGGCAATGGTCAGATTAGTGGTATCAATTATTATGGCATCCGGGCTGATTTTCAGGGGGCTGGCTTTGCGGGACTGGTCTAGTTTATCTCTCAATTTGATTAATTGGGCCTGTTCTTTCAGAGTGGTTCTGGTTTTCTGCTTTAGCTGTCTATATTTTCTGGCCGCCCTGGTATCTAAATCGGCTTTCAGAAAAATCTTCAAATCGGCTTTGGGAAAAACTACCGTGGTGGTGTCGCGGCCTTCTATTACAATACTTCTATTCTTGGCAAACCTTCGTTGTTTTTTAACCATAATTTTACGGACCGTTTTATGCTTGGATAGAACCGATACTAATCTGTTCACCTCGCTCGAATTGATTTTATCAGTCACATCTTTACTGTCCAAAAATATTCTGTTTTTACCGCGGTAATTTTTAAAATCTATTTTTGTATTCAAAGTCAGTTTTTGCATTTGTTGCGGGTTAGCCACATCCAGATTCAACTGAATGGCTTTCCAGGTTAGAGCCCGGTACATGGCACCGGTGTCTAAATAGAAGAAATGCAATTTCTGGGCTAAAAATTTGGCAGTGGTGCTTTTGCCGGAACCGGCCGGTCCATCAATGGCAATTACATATTTCCTGGACTTAGCTCTCACCTGGGGGCTGGTCGAATACCCGGTTGGGTGCTTCTAAATTCTCCAATACTAAAGGGGATTCTAAAACTTTCTCCAAGTTTAATTCATCTTTGGTGGATATACCTTCTGCTTCCAGAACAGTTTTCAATTCCTCTAATTGGGGCAGCTCTTTCAGGTCGTTAATCCCGAAGAAGCTCAAAAACTTTTCAGTGGTCTGATACAAAAGAGGTCTTCCGGGTGACTTTTCTCTCCCCTTGATTTCAATCAAATCTCTTTCCAAAAGAGTCCTCAAAGTACCGTCGCTTTGGACTCCTCTGATTTTATCAATTTCGCCTTTGACTATCGGTTGCCGGTAAGCCACAATGGCCAGAGTCTCCAAGGCCGGTCGGGAAAGTCTCTGCCAGCGGGTCTTTTCCCACAAATTTTCAATCCACAGGGCATATTCAGGCAAGGTATAAACCTGGAAACCGCCGGCAATTTCTCTGATTCTGAAAGTTTGACCGTTGTCAGCATATCTTTGGTTCAGCTGGTCTATTATGGTTTTGACCTGCTCCGGCGAAACAAAAGTAAGCACCCCGGATATTTTTTCTGAAGTTAAGGGCTCATCCGTGGAAAAAAGCAGAGCTTCCACGATTTTGTCGAAGTTATTTTCCATCCCCTCCTCCTTTTAACTTTTTTCAACCCAGATAGGGCCGAAAAGTTTTTTCTGCAAAACCAAAATCTTTTTGGTCCTGACCAGCTCTAATATAGCCAAAAAAGTTACGATGGCCACTAATCTTAAGGGATTATCTTTGAATAAATCTTCCAGCAGAACTTTCTTCTGGTCTTCCAGATAATTCAAAATATGTTCGATTCTTTCATCAACCGTGATATCCGGATAATTTACCTCATGAAAAGTCTCCCGGGGGATTCTCTCCAAGACCTGCTTGAAGACCGCCAGAAGGTCATACAAGCTGACTTTGGTCAGCTCAACTTCCACCTTATGATTATCCTTTCCATAATAGATACTGCAGGGGTAATACTGCATCTCCTGCTTTTCTCTGGTTTCTAAAATTCCGGCCACTTCCTTGAATTTTTTGTATTCCAATAAAGCTGCTACTAATTCTTGTCGGGGGTCAAATTCCTCCTGGTCTTTGGGTTTGGGTAAAAGCAGCTGGGCTTTAATCCTCATCAAACTGGCTGCCATCACGATAAATTCCCCGGCCATCTCCAGGTCCAGAACCTCCATTAATTCAATGTATTCTAAATACTGTTTGGTAATTTGGGCAATCGGAATATCATAAATATCAATCTCGTTTTTCTTTATTAAATATAATAATAAATCCAGAGGGCCTTCGAAATTCTCTATCTTGATAGAGTAGCCGGGCTTCTGATTGGTTTCAGTTGAGAAATTTTCTAAGTTTTCCATTTTATTCAAGTTTCATGGCTTTTTTGACATCTTGCATAGTTGCCTGGGCTTTGGCCCGGGCTCTTTTTTCTCCACTTTCCAACTTCTGCTTAACCTGGTCAGGACTTTTTTCTAATTCCTTTCTCCTGGCTCTGATGGGAGCCAAATTGGAATTAATATGGGAAGCTAACATCTTTTTGCAATCCACGCAACCTAATTCTCCGGAAGAGCAACCTTTATAAATTTCTTGATAATTGGGGTTATAAATTTGGTGCAAGGAATAAACCGGACAGATTTCCGGACGTCCTTTATCCCCTTTGTAAATTTTCTGGGGATCGGTAATCATTTTCATCACTTTTTTTTCAGTTTCCTCCGGGGAATCAGCGATAGCGATATCATTATTGTAGGACTTACTCATTTTTCTGCCATCAATTCCGGGGACTACCGGAAATTTGGTCAGAAGCACATCCGGCTCCGGAAAAACATTGCCGTAGATATGGTTAAACCTGCGGGCAACTTCTCTGGTCAATTCAATATGAGGCAATTGGTCTTTGCCTACCGGAACGTAATTGGCTTTGTATAACAGAATATCTGCGGCCTGCAGTAAAGTATAACCCAAAAATCCATAACTATCCAAGTTCAGTTCTACTGATTTTTCTTTATAGGAGGGGACCCTTTCTAACCAGGGGACGGGAATAATCATAGATAAAAGTAAAAACAGCTCAGCATGCTCTTTAACGTGGGACTGGACAAAGATGGCACATTTATTGGGGTCTAAGCCGCTGGCTAAATAATCCACTGCCATCTGGAAGAT
>JBIOYE010000092.1:0-10025 GCA_044870015.1 Candidatus Zixiibacteriota bacterium | reverse complement strand
GGTATCGCCCGGATTGATGGCAAAAGGTCCAAATGAGAGCAAATAGCGGGTATCATAGCCATCGGCTACGTCGGGCATAATACTCTGATTTGGAGGTCGCTGCCAACCTTGCCGTTCCCACACGTCTGCTAAAGCTGAAAATAGCTGGTCATAATCAAATTCATTGTTTTTCATTATAAAATACTTGGAATGGTCACCTTCCGGTGTTCCGGTTTGACCTTGAGGAGGGAAATATTGTCCTCTTTCGATAAAATTCTCTCTTGTCCAGGGTCCAAAATCCAGAATTGGATCTGACTGTGAAACCCACCAGTTAAAGGAAAATTTTATATCTTCCGGGTCGCCAGGGGCTCGGACCACTCTGGTGCCGGTAACTCCGGTAGGGCTCGCATCGTCTCTAAAAACCGGAGGAGTTCCCTCAACCCCAGCGAGGCTAAGCCCGTCATTGTCTCCGATCCAAGCAATGTTAATGGTATCCTCATAGGGGGGACCGAGTGCGGAGGTAACTGCTTGCTTAAATCCGCAGACATCATCTCTGAAGCCACCCGGATCAAAATCCGGATTATACACGTCCGCATCAATATATATCCCCATATATAGGTTGCTCAACTTGGAGGCCCCCACATTTTTTATGATATAATCTAATAACACAAAATCTTTGGCGTAATCGTAACTCCAGCTGTAGCTTTTTTGGGTCACTTCAACAAAAAGAGGTTTGTGTATCCCATCAATGGGGTCCAGGTAGGGGTTAGTTATGGTGTCGTAATAAACTCCAATGTAATCTAATTCCGAAACCGCTGAATCAGAAAAAGGGGAAAAACAGGTTCCGTTTTGGTAACCCCCGGGTCGTATGGTTCTGGAGAGCAAGGGTATGTTATCCGGGGCTTGCATTTCTGGCGTAACAGATATCCAACCATCAGCCCCCACTGATACCAGGGTGTCGGTATCGTTGACTACCGCTCCTATCCATATGGACCCAATGAATAGATATTCAACGCCCGAGCCGGCCGGAAACTGACAGGAAGGGGCGAATTGACCGGTACAGATATCCCGTAGGCTTCGACCTTCTTCAGCTCCAAATTGACCATAGTTGGTAATTGACAGCCACATATTCCCCACGTTATGCACTCTCAACTCATTCAACGGTTCAGCCGCTGTTGACGGAGCTTTATAAGGTAATATTACGTTATCGCTTTTGTATCTGGCCTCACCGGGAGTAAAAGCCGAGATCAAAAATGCCGTGGTCATCAAAACTTTTAAGGTCAAAAACATTCTCTTTTTATACCACATAAACTTTCCTCCTAAGAGTAAATTGGCCTGCCTTTGGATTTTTAAATCATCCTTTTGGGCTTAAATCCTGGAAATTTGTGTCGCCTCTTGTTTAAAATTGCATTGATAATCCCACTCTGATGTTCCTGCCGTACTCATAGTTTAAGGGGGACCTGTCAATTTCTCTTCCGGGCAGCACAATACCGGCATCATTGGGATTTTGCTGTGTATCAGGCCTTCCGGTGTTTTCGTAGACATTGACTATGTTTTTTTTGTTGAAGACGTTGTTAACCCAGACGGAGAAAGAATAGTTAAGTTTCCAAATGTTGAAATCCTTGTTGAATCTCAAATCCACTTTACTGGTGGCCGGCATCCTCTTGGAATTTTTGGGAGGGTCTTGAGCACCAACCAGGAAAATATACTCTCCGGGGAAACCTCGGGTCGGAGTAAAAGGATATCCGGTTCGGTACTGCCATAATATATTGATTCCCCAATTATCCGGCATTCTGGCCCCAAATAAATAAGGATGGTCCCCTTTATTAATTCTGATGTCTGTATTTAAAGTAACCTGGTGACGAATATCCCAATCCAAGGGATACTCTTGCAACGGAATTTTATCCACCCCGCCCACCGCTGAAGCGTAGTAATTGGAAACCTCGGCCGAATTCTTTCCGTAGGCAAAAGCATATTGATAATTGACGTAACCGGAAACATAATTTCCGTAGGTTTTATCTAGCTGAACTTCCAGACCGCGGGCCCGTCCATAGTCATTGTTGGCATAAACGCTGATACTGGAAGCACCGGTGCTGACGCTTCTGGTGTTCACAAGGCCATAAATGTCTTTGTAAAATCCGGATAAGTCCAAACGGTAAACATCCGAAATGGCATACTGGATACCCAACTCGTAGGAAACGGTTTTTTGATAATCCAAGTTGAAGTTGCCTATCAACCTCAAAGCATTACCCCCTTGGGTTGAACGGGCATACATAAAATGAAACTCCGGCAGTTGAAAGAAATGTCCATAGTTGAAATACACTTTGGCTTTATCGGTTACCGGATAAGAGACTCCCAAGCGAGGTGAAACCTTGTTTCTTCCCCTGACAATGGTTTCTCGGATTACCCGTTGCTGTTCATTTATCTCCTCTTCCAGTTGGCGGATATCTTGGGACTGGAGGTAGAAATCATAGCGCAAACCTAAATTAGCAATCATGGTCCCGTACTCCAGTTTATCTCGCATATAGAGAGCACCCCGGGTAGGTTCTCGAACGTAAAAATCCCTAAAAATGCCATGGTCGGGCCAGGGACCGTTATCCTGTATCAATCCGTCGTAAGGGGCATAAGGATACCTTATGTCGGCGAAAGATAATTTATTGTATTCGATTTCAACTCCGCTTTTGATTTCATGTTCTTTGCGGAGCTGACTGGTCACATCAAATTTCAAGGTCCACAAAGTGCTGTGGCGGTGCTCATAATATTGCCTTCGCTCCCCTCCTCGGTCGTAAAATCCATCCGCATTATCCCATTGTCCATTTCCATTCAGGTCCACATAGGGCTCACCTGGGTTCCAGAATGCGTCTGGTTTGTCAAAGGTTCCATTCTGATTTCTGTCGATGAAAGGAACCCCTGGAGACCACTCATCAGTGGGGCCGTCATATCGACCGTTGTGATTTAAGTCCTGATTGTCCGGACCGAGAGTGGTAATAAAAATATCCAAGACTTTATCATAGACCTCATTAGGGATTCGGTCCTCCCAGGGCTCATAAGGTTCTCCGGGGTCAAATATCCCATTATTATTAACATCCGTATAATCCCACCTTCCGTTATTGACTAATAGATCAACAAAAGGTTCCTCGGCTTCATAAACCCCGTTCTTGTCTACATCCTTAAAAGGTTCTCCCAAATTGACGTCCCCATCCAGGAAAGGCTCCTGCTGGTCGATTCCCTGGGCACTGAAGTTGGCTATGGGAGTCCGCTCCGGGTCAAAGCGGCCGTTGCTGTCGGTATCTACAAACGGTTCAGCTGCATTCCAGATTCCATCTCCATATAAATCTACGAATGGTTCGTTTGACTCTTTTATTCCATTGTTATTTAGATCTGTAAAGGGCTCTCCCGGGTCAAAAATTCCGTTTTGACCTTTGTTTTTATCTTCAAAAGGTTCTCCCAAATCATAACTTCCATCGCCATCAACATCCCAGAATTTTTCAGCCGGATCCCAGACCCCGTTCTTGTTAACATCCGTGAAACGTTCCCAATCAGTGGAGAAAAGATAGTCGCCCGGAACCAATCCTCCACCGGGGTTATTGGGGTCTCCGGGCTGCTGTAAATAGTCGAAGTCGTATTTACTCAACTGAATGTTGTAGAAGGTGGTTTTGCCTACCTGGTGCTTGAATTGCAAACTCATGCGGGTTTTCTCTTCCTGGTATTGGGGCACGTAGGCGGGATCATAGCGGAATTGCCATAAGTTAAAATCTCCCCTAGTCTCGTAAGAGGGGTTAAAATACAGAGAATAGCGGCTGACATCCTTGCTGTAGGAAAAAACCAATTTCTTGGAAGGACTGGCGTTGTAAGCCAGTTTTAATAAACCGGTGTACTGGTTATACATTCTCTCGGGTATCTTTATTCCGGTCCCGTTAAATCCCAATTTAGCCCAGCTGAATAAGTCATCCTGCCTGAACTGTCTTTGAAGGTGAGACGGAGTGTATTTATTGATGGGTGCATAACCATCGGTCTTGAAAGCATCAAAGCTCACCACATAGGTCAGCTTGTCTCCCAAAAATTTTATCCCCAAGGCCGGTAAAAGATAGTTACTAAGCAAGGGATCCGGACCGTTGAGTTGGATTTCCATCCGGTCGGTATTGAAAGAGTATTTATTCAACTTTGAATCACCGAAATCGTCAGTTAAAAATTCAAAATACCCTTTGGTGGCTGTGGCATTCCCTTCTTTGGTTACGATATTGATTACAGCCGATTGAGTGTTTCCGTACTCAGCATCAAATCCACCTTTCAGAACCGAAACCTCTTCGATATTTTGAGAGGAGATGCTCATTCCGCCTTTGACCGCCCCCAAACCTCCCAGAGGATCACGGGTTGCCACACCATCCACCATGTAGAGGACTTCGCCGGCCCTACCGCCCCGGACGTGCAGTTCGTTATTCTTGGTGACGAATCCCACCTGGGTGGCTAAAAGTTCGTCCACGTTTTTGACCGGCATATTTTTAATCTGCTCGGTGGAGATTCTTCTCAAGTTAGCGGTCTCGAATTTATCGATTACCTTCCGACCGGAGACTTCAATGGGAGCCATTTCGATGGGGGCTTCGGCTAAAGTAAAATTGGCTTCGGCAGTCACGTCTGAATTGACTCGGATTTCAGTCTGCAACACCGTTTGATAACCTACGTAGTTGACTTTAACCGTGTAGGTTCCGGGCGGAACATTCAAAATGTAATATGAGCCATCGTCTCTGGTAATAGCTCCCAGAGTGGTTCCTTCCACAGTAACTGTGGCTCTTGGCAAGGGTTGCTTGGTCTTGGCATCCATGACCGCCCCTTTGATTTTACCGGTATCACCCGCCCATAGAACTGTGGCGGCTATAAAGCCGGCTAAAACTGAAAATATAATAAAAATTTTTAGAATTTTGGGCCGCATAGGTACTCCTTTCAGTAAAAAAAGAATGAAAACTTTTTATATTTTAGAGTTATAATCTGCTATTTTAAATTTTGTTTGTCAAGTCCTTTTTTGGTTTTTTTAACTTATTTGTCCTTCAACATTATTATAACCTCAAACATTCTTTATCGGTTCCCCAAATTTGCCTCTATTTAACGTAATTCCACTCTTTCTGACTATACTTCCGGCTGACCAACTCCTCAGTCTGGCTAATTAATTGTGAAGTTAGTTCCATTTCCGAAAAATTGACATTCCAAAATTTCTCCCAGGCAGATTTGAAGACATAAGCTACTTCCTCTAGGTTAATTTTCCTCCCCAAAATATCTCCCAAACTGGTGAATTTTTTTTCAAAACCATTATCTGAATTATTGCCATCGCTCAAAAAAATTTTCTGGTGAGCGGAATTTGAATTCAAAGGCAAAGAACCTTGTTGAATCAGAGAATTACCCACTCTTTTCTGGGCGCTGCCGATAAGTTTTTTCCCTAAGTGAGTTACCTCATATATAGAAGTTGAGGCAAAACAGGGCCAAAGAGATTTTTTGCTTTCTTGCGATTTTTTTCCCTTTTCCCAGTTACCCTCAATTCCTAACATTTTTAACCCCTCTAAAAAGGCCTGGCTGGCTTTGTTGTAGGTTTCCGAAACGTTTTGACCCAACTCCGGATAAAGGTCACTGGAGCCTACCAGACTATAGGTTAACTCTCCCTGATGAAAAACAGCTCTGCCGCCGGTTATTCTCCTAATAACGGGTAGATTCTGTTTTTGGCATTCTGCCAGATTACAAGCCCGGTTCACATTTTGAAAATAACCGATAGAGATGGCTGGTTTATTCCAACCGTAAATCCGAAAAATGGGGGAACTGCCCCCTTTTTGATTTTCAAAGAACAGAACTTCATCCAAAGCCAGGTTGAAAAAGGGGTCCCCTTCTCCGGAGTATAGGAATTTCCAAGTTCTAAGCAAATTAAATCACCTGGGCTTCTCTTAATTTGGCGGCTAACTTTTCGGCAATTTCTTCCGGCGAACCCTCTAAAATTTCACCTTTAGGTCTAGGAGGTGGAGGAGAAACAGATATAATTTGAGCCGATTTTTGGTTTTCGCCCAATCGGTTCTCCTCCACCTGCAAATCTTGGGTATTCCAAACTGTTATCTTGGCAGATTTGGCTCTCATTTTTCCCTTGAGGGAAGGCAGACGGGGTTCGTTGATTTCCTTGACTACCGAGATGACTGCCGGTAAACTGGTTTCAACCATGTCGTATCCATCTTCTGTCATGCGTCGGACCTGGGCCATATTATCTGTCAACTCATCAAATTTTTTGACAAAGATTACCTGGGGCAAATCCAGCCATTCGGCTACTTTGGCCGGAACCAGAGAGCTGTCTCCATCCACGGCCTGCTTGCCGAATAAAACCAGATAATAATCCCCGATTTTTTTTATCCCCTGGGCCAAAACATAGGAAGTCTGATAGGCATCCAAGTTTTTGAATTTATCATCCGATAGCAAAACCGCCTCATCTACTCCCAGAGAAAGAGCTTCCCGCAGGCACACTTCCGCTTCGTGTCCTCCCAGAGATAAGGCAAAAACTTTCCCCCCTCTTTTTTCTTTGATTCTTAACGATTCTTCCACTGCATAGACATCAAAGGGGTTCAATACTCCGGGAGAATCCGGGAAAATTATCTTTTTTTCCTGCGGATCAACTTTTACCTGCCCTATTTCAGGAACCTGTTTGATACAGACGATGATATTCATATTTAAGCCCTCTCTTTGGTTAATCAAAAAGCGTGCCCAAAATCAAAGCCGTTTAAGGTCTAAATTCTGTTCAAATTCTCACAATTATAGCAGAAATGTTATCTACTTTCTTTCGGAATCGCCAATTCTCGTCAACCAGGTGATAAATAGCCACATTCCCGCTCTACTTTGTTGTCCGACAAAAAAATAATGGACTGGCGAAAAATGACGAAGAAAGCCCAATTATAGTGCTAATCTTAATGTTTTCTCTGTTCCAAAAGCTTTTCTAAAGCCATTTTGGCTGCTTTTTGCTCTGCTTCTTTTTTGCTGGCTCCTTCTCCTACTCCTAACTTTTCTCCTTTGGCCAGGGCGGAAATGGTAAATCTTTTTTGATGGTCCGGACCCACCACCTCTTCAATCTGGTATTCCGGCATCCCCCATCCCAAAGCCTGCAGATATTCCAACAGCTCTCCTTTATAGTTGAAATTCTCTTTATCGTCGGTCAGCTCTCGGAAGCGGGTCAGAATCTGGGAGCTGATTAGCTGACTGGCTGCCTTCAAACCTCCATCCAGGTAAACTCCCCCGATTAAAGCTTCGAGGCCATCGGCAATCAGAGAAGGTCTTTCTCTCCCTCCGGATTTTTCTTCATCCGGACTGAGATATAAAAATTCCCCTAAGCCTAAATTCCGGCCGATGTGACTTAGGGTGGCTTCGTTGACCAAACCGGCTTTTAATTTGGTCAGGTCTCCTTCGGATTTGTCCGGAAATTTTTTGTAAAGAAATTCACATATCACCAAGCCCAGAATTGAATCCCCCAAAAACTCCAAACGCTCGTTGGATTCTGAGTTGGGACAATTGCTCGATTTAATATAAGATTTGTGAGTGAGGGCTTCTTTGAGTAACTGTAGATTTTTAAAGTCGTAGCCGATTTTTCTTTGCAATTTCGCAAGGCAAGCTTCCGCAGGAGGAAGACTTTTTTTAAAGATGGAAAACCACTTGAACTTCATCTAAAATTAGGCCTGATATTTTTTGACCGCTAAAGTGACATTATGACCTCCGAACCCAAAGGAATTGCTCAAAGCCATTTTGATTTCTTTTTTCCTTTGGGAATTGGGGACATAATCCAAGTCACATTGCGGGTCGGGCACTTCTTGATTTATGGTAGGATGTAGGATACCATCCTGGATGGTTTTTACACAGACGATGGCCTCCACCGCTCCGGCCGCACCTAAAAGATGTCCGATGACGGATTTAGTGGAGTTGACTGCCAATTTTTGAGCGTGTTCGCCGAAGACATTTTTTATGGCTAAGGTTTCCGATATATCACCTAAACCAGTGGAAGTTCCGTGAGCATTGATGTAATCTACTTCTTGAGGTTGAAGGTCGGCATCTTTTAAGGCAATTTTCATGGCGTTGCAGGCCCCTTCACCGGTGGGCGACGGGGCTGTGATATGATAAGCATCCGCAGTCATGCCGGCTCCGATGACTTCAGCGTAAATTTTGGCTCCTCTGGCCAAAGCCGAATCCAAACTTTCCAAAACCAGCATCCCCGAACCTTCTCCCATCACAAAACCGTCTCTTTCTTTGTCAAAAGGCCGGGAGGCTTTTTCCGGTTGGTCGTTACGGGTCGACATTGCCCGGGCCGAACAAAAACCGGCCATAGAAAGCGGGGTGATGGTAGCCTCCGAACCTCCGCTCAGCATTATGTCTGCTTCCCCTCTTTGAATTATTTTAAAAGAATCGGCCAGGGCGTGGGCCGAAGAGGCACAAGCTGAAACCGTGGCATAATTTGGCCCTTTAAAACCGAAGCGCATAGCCACCAGTCCGGCGCACATATCGATTATCATCATGGGAATAAAAAACGGGGAGACCCGGTTATGACCGGCGGTCATTAAATTTTTATGCTGTTTTTCTAAAGTATCTATTCCGCCTATACCGGAACCGATAACCACACCGATGCGGTGGGGGTCCATTTTCTCGGAACTGATTCCGGCATCATCCACCGCTTGTTGGGCCGCGGCGATGGCGTACTGCTCCACCAGGTCCATTTTGCGGGCTTCTTTTTTTTCGATATATTTGGCGGGGTCAAAATTTTTTACTTCGGCGGCAATTTCGGTGGGAAAACCGTTGATTTCAAAGCGGGTGACTTTGGCAACTCCGGATTTTCCCTGTTTGAGATTTTCCCAAAACTCAGTGACCGAATGCCCCGCCGGAGTAAGCGCCCCCATACCTGTGATTACTACTCTTTTTTTCAAAACCAACTCCTTTATTTCTATAGTCAATAATGGTCATTAATAGTACATTATTGTCTATTGTTGACCATTTAGCAAAGCTGTATCCGAGATTGTCGGAGATTATTAAGCTTCTTCTTCCGGGGTTTCGGATTTTTCGCTGATATGTTTCTCGATATATTCTACGGCATCTCCCACGGTCACGATTTTTTCCGCATCCTCATCCGGAATCTCTAAATCGAACTCCTCTTCTAAAGCCATGACCAGTTCCACCGTGTCCAAGGAGTCGGCTCCTAAATCTTCCACAAAGGCCGCCTCGGCCGAGACCTGTTCCGGATCCACACCCAGTTGCTCTACAATAATCTCCTTAACCCTCTGCTCCACTGACATGTTTCCCTCCTTTTATCCGCCATTTGCGGATTTTCAAACTTAAGTTACGTTAAAATCAGCTCCCGGTTTAATTCTTGCAAATTTTGTTTTTTAAAAACCAACCAATATATATAAAAAAATCTCAAAGTCAATTACTTTTTATTTGGCTACCCCATGCAGTAGCATAAATCTATGACTGATATTACATTAACATCCCGCCATCGACTTGGATAACCTGACCTGTTATATACGAGGCCTGGTCGGAAACTAAGAAAGCTACTACGCTGGCTACATCTTCCGGGGTCCCCGGTTTTCTTAAGGGAATCAAAGACAACATGGCATTTTTGGCTTCATCGGAGATTTTTTCGGTCATATCGGATAAAATATAACCCGGGGCCACGGCATTGACGGTGATATTTCGGGAAGCTAATTCCTTGGCCGCTGATTTGGTTAAGCCGATTAAGCCGGCTTTGGAGGCAGAATAATTCACCTGTCCGGCATTCCCCATTATTCCGACGACGGAGGAGATATTTACGATTCGGCCGGATTTCTGCTTGAGCATATAGCGTGAGATGGCTTTAATGGTATTAAATGCCCCTTTTAAATTGGTATCTAAAACTGCATCCCAATCCTGTTCTGATAATCGGAGCAAAAGATTATCTTTGGTTATGCCGGCATTGTTGACCAGAATATCCAGGGTGGAGAAATTTTCGGCAGCTTCCTCCACCATTTTAGCGACCTGGCCAAAATTGGCCACATCGGTTTGAAAGGCAA
>JBIOYE010000091.1:0-4462 GCA_044870015.1 Candidatus Zixiibacteriota bacterium | reverse complement strand
GGTGCTAAGTTTTTGTTTATCTCCGTTTTCGAAGATGTTCTTGGCCTGCCCTTTCTCACAAACTTTGAGCGCCTCTAAATGTTGCAGTTGTTTGTAGCCGAAAGAGTCGTCGATTTCAAATACGTCAATTTCAGTGGCCGGATTTTTTATCCCGGCTTGCTGATATGCTTTTTCGGCCGCTATTTGAGTCGATACAGAATTTGTCCAATCCCGAGTTTCCAAAGTAGGGGAATCGGAGCAGAATCCCATGCCGGCAATCCAGACCGGCTTGACCCTTTTTTTCTTGGCCATTTTTTCCGAAGCCAATACCATCACATAAGCGGCATCCGAAGTCTGCGGCATATGCAATTTTCTGATTGGTTCAAATAAAGGTTCAGAGCTTAATACTTTCTTGGTAGAAGTTTTTGAGCCGTGGGGTGCTAATTTATTAAAAGTTGCCCGGCTTAGATTATGGGCTACTACATTAGCAATATCTTCTTCACTAATGCCAGTATCCTGCATATAAGCCCGCATTTCCAAGCCGGCAATATAGTGGGGATTGACATTCAGAGGACGATTTATGACCGGGTCCAAAGCGTAGTTCAGAACATTAGTCGGGGTTACCATATTGGAAGCTTTGCTGTGCCCCTCCACCACAACCAAGTCGAAAGCACCGGTCATAATCTGCAGAGCAGCGGCAATTATCCCCTGAATTCCATCACCGGAAACAGTGTGCATCGGTTTTTGCACAGCCCCTAACTGGTCCGGTGTATATTCATCAAAGATGCTGGTTCCTTCGTGGAGATCTTCAGCCACACTGACAAAACTCTCCACCTCTTGGGGTGAAATTTTGGCCTCTTTATAAGCCATCTGAGCCGCCAGATAGGTCATCTCTTTATAAGAGACCTCCGGGGTCCTGGGCTTGGGGATGGTGTAACCTATTCCGATAATAGCAACATTTTGGTTCACAACCTTTCTCCTTTCCAGCGTTTCAATTATTTGACAGAATCACATAATATAAAATATTTCAAATTAAAAGAAAAGTCCTGGCTGAACTTTTTGGATCTAAGTAATATTTACTTTTCCACATCCGTGGCTATAATCCAGCCTATCTTCCCGTCTTTCCTTTTCACTTTGAACCATACCAATCCGTCACTTCCTTTGGCAGAATACAGAATATTGATGTTTTCTCCCTGACTCAAGTCGAAAATGGGTCGTTTTCCGGGATAGGTATAAACCACCGAGACCTGTGGTCTGATTTTGGCTTTAACATCTTTGTGATAAAATAATATCTCCAATTCCAAGGCCCGGTTGACCGCCTCAGCGCTGTTCACCAGACCATTCTGCTTGGGTGAAAAAAACCAAAATTCAGGTACCTGCCGGTATCTTTGGATGACCTCTTCCAGGGAAACCGGCCCGTAGTCTGTAAGTCTGGCTAAGCAAAATCGGGCGTAATGTGTTAAAAGAGTGTCCGGAGTACTGCCGGCCAGATTTTCCAGATAAGTTCTGGCGGAATCATAATTCCACCTTCCGATTAAAAAATTATCAGTCAGGAAATCCAGGGCATCGCAGGAAAAACAGGTAATCTGGTCTTTGACTCTTGAAACCGAAGCGTTGGGATAATTTTCCACCACTTCTTTGAATTTTTTTTCCGCCTGCCCCAAATTTCCCTGCCCTAATTTGATTTTTCCCATCTCCAGGGTGGCTACGGCAACTAAGATTGCCGCCTTAGTTTCATTCAAGACCTGTTCTAGATTATTTATGAATTGGTCCTGCACAGTTTTATTTTCAAGCTGGTCTGAAATTCTTATCTCTTTTCTGAACATAGAAAATAATCTCTGCAAGCCTTCCATGCCCAGAGTAGAGCTCCACTCCGGGGCGTAGACTTCTCGGTTAGGATGTTCCTTTATGAGGATGTGACATTTTTCAACCGCTTCAGCGAATTTGCCGGCTTGATATAATTCATCTATCTCATCTAAGTAAACCATATTGGGGCTGGTTAAATCCTCTTCTTTTAAAGCATTCTGCTGGGAAATACCAATTTGATTAGCCGACAATGTAAGTGCGGTAATCACAATCAAGTTTTTAATTCTGAACATAATTCACTTTAAATTATTTCTCTTTCAACTCTATTAAAATTCCTCCGGTTTTCTTCAAATCTAAAAATACGATTTTTTTACCATAAGACCCGGTGGAGATTTTCCCCAGAGGTTCTACCCCTTTTTGCTTTAACTCTTGCAGAGATTTTTCCAGATTATCAACTTCAAGGCAGATATGATGCAGACCGTCTCCTCTTTTCTCTAAGAATTTTGAAATGGGGCTATCGAGAGAAGTCGGTGCGGTTAACTCTATTTTCGAACCATTGAAGTCCCCGAAAGCAACTTTCACTTTTTGGTCCGGCACCTCCTGTTCCGGACCAAAGTCAGCTCCGAAGAGGTCGGAAAAAGTTTTCCCGAAACTCTTTATATCTTTTACTGCAATAGATATGTGGTCAATTTTATTTATCTTCATTTTTAAAACTTCTCTTTATATTCTCCCCAAACTTCTCTTAAGCTATCGCAAATTTCACCAATGCTACAATAATTTTGCACACATTCCAAAATGGGAAACATCAGATTTTTTTTTGACTTACTTTTTTCTTTCAGGGCCTGCAAAGATTTTTTGACTTTTTGATTATCCCTTTTCTTTCTAACTGAATTCAATCTCTTAATCTGCTCCTCTATCGCTTTTTGGTCAACTTTAAGAATATTCCCTGTCACTTCTTCATCAGTCTGAAATTTATTCATCCCTACAATGATCTGTTCTCCTGACTCTACCCTTTTCTGGAACTCATAAGCCGACCTGGCTATCTCCTGCTGATAAAAACCGGACTCAATAGCAGCTAGAGCCCCACCATACTCTTCTATTTTCTCCAGATATTTTAAAACCTCCTCTTCAATTTCATTAGTTAAACTTTCTAAGAAATAGGAACCACCCAAAGGGTCAACTGTATTGGTGACTCCTGATTCATAAGCGATAATCTGCTGCGTTCTTAGAGCCAGTTGAGCTGATTGCTCAGTGGGCAAAGCCAGGGCCTCGTCTTTGGAATTTGTATGAAGAGATTGAGTTCCACCTAAAACTGCGGAGAGAGCTTGCAGAGTGACCCGGATGATATTGTTATCCACCTGTTGAGCCGTTAGAGAAGAGCCGGAAGTCTGGGTATGAAATCTCAATTTCCAGGAATCCTCTTTTTTGGCTTGGAATTTCTCTTTCATTATTTTAGCCCAAATCCTGCGGGCTACCCGGAATTTCGCTATCTCTTCAAAAAAATCGCTGGATGAAATAAAGAAAAAAGAAAGACGGGGAGCAAAATCATCAATTTTTAGTCCGGCTTTTAGAGCAGCTTCCACATAACAAATGGCATTAGCGAAAGTAAAAGCCAACTCCTGCACTGCGGTTGCTCCGGCTTCCCGCATATGATAGCCCGAAATTGAAATGGGATTCCATCTGGGTAAGTGCTGACCGCAATACTGGAAAGTATCAGTTATTAATCTCAGCGAACCTTGCGGCGGGAATATATAAGTTTTGCGGGCAATGTACTCTTTTAAAATATCATTCTGAATAGTACCAGAAAGTTTTTCCAGAGGGACTTTATTTTCGAGGGCTAAAGCCACATACATGGCCAAAAGAATTGGAGCGGTGGCATTGATGGTCATGGAGACCGAGACCTGCTCTTGCGGAATTCCATCAAATAAAATTTCCATATCTTCGAGAGTGGAAATAGCCACACCGGTTCTGCCGACTTCTCCAACGGCTAAGGGATGGTCCGAATCATATCCCATCTGGGTCGGCAAATCAAAGGCCACCGACAGACCGGTCTGACCCTGTGATAGAAGATATTTGTATCTTTGATTAGATTCTGTGGCAGTCCCGAAGCCGGCATATTGACGCATAGTCCACAGCTTCCCACGGTACATATCTTTCCAGATGCCGCGGGTAAAGGGAAACTGCCCCGGAAATCCTAAATCTCTGGAATAATCCAGATTGGCGATTTCTTTGGGGGTGTAGATTTCTTCTATTTTTATTCCGGAGCCGGTTTGAAAATTTTTTTTAGCCTGCAAGAGATCCCTCTTTATTCTAATACCAGTAATACCTGGTCTTTATCCACGGTCTCTCTTTCCCTGACCAGAATTTTTTCCACTTTTCCCTCATAGGGAGATTTTATTTCATTTTCCATTTTCATGGCTTCCATAATAAATATCCCCTCTCCCATTTTTACTATTTGACCTTCCTCCACTTCAATTTTTAGAATCAAACCCGGCATAGGGGCTTTAAGCTCTTTTTGTTTTAAAACTTCTTGGGGGGCAGTAGATTTGATTTTAGCTAAGGTCTCGCCCAAAATTTCACCGAAATATTTTCTGCCCCCGTAATTGATTTCAAATTCGCCATTTTTCCTACAAATTTCTAGATCATAAGCTATATTGTCCACCAGAAGTGAATAAAT
>JBIOYE010000090.1:0-17133 GCA_044870015.1 Candidatus Zixiibacteriota bacterium | reverse complement strand
TGCCAATCTTTTCTTCCAGAGCATGGGATTGACTGTCTTTTCTCTTAATTCTGTCTTCATTCTGCCAATCTCCGGTTGTGGCAGATGGGTCAGAAGCTCAAAATAAGTTTCAATTAATTCATCCGGTATAGACATAATTTTGCCGTACATCTGGTCCGGGGAGTCTGTGACACCCACGTAATTCCCCAAGCTCTTGCTCATCTTCTCTTTTCCGTCAGTTCCAACTAGAAGAGGCAATAACATCACCGCCTGCGGCTCCTGACCGTACTCTCTTTGAATCTCCCGCCCCACCAAAAGATTAAATTTCTGGTCCGTCCCTCCCATTTCCACATCCGCTTTTAGGGCTACCGAATCATAGGCCTGCATTAAAGGGTAGAGAAATTCCAGAACCGAAATTGGCTGCTGGTTTTTGTAGCGGTTGAAAAAATCATCCCGCTCTAACATTCTGGCGACCGTGTATTTGGCGGTCAGGTGCAGCACATCTTCAAAGTTCATGGCACCCAGCCATTTGCTGTTGAAGACCACTTTGGTCTTTTTGGGGTTTAAAATTTTGAAAATCTGCTTTTTGTAGGTCTCCGCATTTTCCAAAACCTCTTGGCGGGACAATCTTTTTCTGATTTCCGAACGGCCCGAAGGGTCTCCCACCATGGCGGTGAAATCACCGATGACAATTATTACCTGATGCCCCAAATCCTGAAACTGTTTTAGTTTATGCAGAGTTACGGTATGGCCTAAATGAATGTCCGGCAGCGTGGGGTCCAAGCCCTCTTTGACTTTCAGGGGGGTCTTTGACTGAATAGATTTTTCTAACTTTTTGACGAATTCATCTTCCGGAATTATTTCCGTCACCCCGGTTTTGAGGATTTCCAACTGTCTTTTGACTTCATCCATAATTTCAATTTTATATTAAACTTAACCAAAAATCAAGCCGAATTTCTATACAGCTAGATTATCAGGTTGTGATAGAGGCACCTAAAATTTTCTTGACAGGTTGCTATGGGGCAGTTTACTTAGTCACTGAGATTAATTAGATTGCAAGTTAAGTGTCGATTCCTGCGTATATATAATAATAAATTTATGAGTAAGAGAAAATCATACATAATCGGGGGATCTATCATCCTCTTTTTTGTGCTTCTGGCCCTGACCCTCAGAATTAATCGGATTTACCAGAGAGACCTGCCTTCTTTGGAGGAACTGCACAATATTGAACCCAGCTTGATCACCAGAATCTATTCTGTGGATGGAAAAGTCCTGCACGAATTTTACAGCGAAAGAAGAACATTGACACCCCTGAACAAAATGCCTCGCTATCTAATTGAGGCCTTAATCGCCACCGAGGATAACCGGTTTTATCAGCACTGGGGAGTAGACCTGCTGGGGATTGGGCGAGCTTTTATTACTAATATCTTCAAAGGAGGATTTGTACAGGGTGGTTCCACCATAACGCAGCAGTTAGCCCGGACCCTGTTTTTAACCCGGGAAAAGACCATAACCCGTAAAATTAAAGAGGGTTTGACCGCCATCAAAATTGAGCGAACCTATTCCAAAGATGAAATTCTGGAACTGTATTTAAACCAGAGTTATTTTGGAAAAGGGGCTTATGGAATCCAGTCCGCCGCTCAAACTTATTTCGGAAAAGCGGTTGATAGTTTGACGGTTTCGGACTGTGCCGTGTTGATTGGTATTCTAAAAGCACCCAATCGCTACTCCCCCTTGGTTTCACCGGAGCTGGCCCGGGGCAGAAGAAATGTAGTCCTGAAAACATTAGCCAACTGGGGAACAATCACCAGGAAAGAAGCTGATAGCCTGCAGAAACTTGAATTGGTAGTTAATCCTTCCGCCGGTCAGGGAGGTGAAGCTCCCTATTTTACTGAAATGGTCAGACAGTATCTGGAGGAAAAATATGGTGAAGGGACTTTGTATTCCGGAGGACTATCAGTCTACACCACTTTGAATTTGGAGCTGCAGAAAACCGCCGAAGCGGCACTGAACATTCAACTGGACATATTGCAAAAACAGATGGAAAACACTCACAGCTTGAGGGACCAGAATTATACTGTGGCTGCCGTGGATACTGCAGGTGATAAACGCAAAAATAAAAGAGAATATAAAAAAATTCACGGGGCTCTGGTGGCGGTAGACAATCAGACCGGGGATATTCTGGCTCTGATTGGAGGACGGGATTTCGCCCAGACCAAATTTAACCGGGCGGTCCAGGCCTTAAGGCAGCCCGGCTCGGCTTTTAAACCTTTTGTTTATGCGGCAGCTATTGATGAAGGGTTTAAACCTACTGATATTTTCTATGATACCCCAATTGTATTGACCGATGGGACCGGAAACGAATGGAAACCCAACAATTACGACCGGGAATTCAGGGGGCCGGTAACCTTGAGGGTGGGATTACAGGACTCCCGCAATTTAGTGGCAATAAAACTTCTGCAAAAAATCGGGCCTCAAAAAGCGGTGGACTATGCTTATAAGATGGGAATCAGGACTAACCTGTATGCTGTCCCTTCCATCGCTATCGGAACCTCGGAAGTGACTTTACTGCAGATGACTCAGGCTTTTTCGGTTTTCCCCAATCAGGGAATAAAAGTTGAGCCCCGCTCTATTCTGAAAATTACGGACCGTTACGGAAATGTTTTGGAAGAGAATAAAACCGTGAAAAGACAGGAAGTTCTGTCGCGACAAACAGCTTACATCATGACCAATATGCTCCAATCGGTGGTGGACAGAGGGACCGGATTTGCTGTCCGGGCTTTGGGATTTTCCCGGCCAGCCGGAGGAAAAACCGGTACCACGGATGAGACCACCGACAATTGGTTCATTGGTTTTGTGCCACAGATTACCGCCGGAGTCTGGATTGGATATGATGATAAGACTTCCATCGGCCCCAATCAAACCGGAGGAGGTACTTGTGCCCCGGTCTGGACCAATTTTATGAAAAAAGCCACCGAAAAGCTGGCCCCTGAAAATTTTGCCATACCTCCCGGTATTGTCTTTAGAAATGTCTGCCTGGAATCCGGAGATTTGGCCGGCCCCAACTGCCCCAATCCTGTTTTTGAAGTTTTTACCGAAAAAACAGAGCCCAAAACCGGCTGCCATTTACATCCCGGCGGCACCACCTTTCTGGCTCCCTGAAATTTTGGTCACACTATCCCTAGGGGTCAGCAACCCCACTTTCTTAAAGTTTTTGAGTCCAAATAATACAAAATCTTTTTTAGCTTCTTTCTTTTCTGTGGGCCAATCTGGAAGGAATTCAGCAGAGTTTTAACGGCTACTTCTCTCTTTTCTGTATCATTGGCTAGAACAATGGCTAAGGTTTCTCCTTTTTTAACTAAATCTCCCACCTTCTTTTTTATCAATAATCCCACCCCATAATCAATTATAGTTTCTTTGGTTTTACGCCCGGCTCCCAATTCCAGAGCTGCCATCCCAATTTCAAAAGTGTGGATGGATTGGACATAGCCGGTTTTGGCAGCTTTAACTTCCAATCGAAATTTGGCTTCAGGTAATAAGCTGTAATCTTCCACAATTCCAGTATCCCCTCCCTGATTCTGTAACATTTGCTTGAATTTCTCCAGAGCTTTTCCAGTTTGAATTTGTCGCTCCAGAAGTTTCATTCCTTGGTCAAAAGTTTTTATCCTACCTGCCAGAAGCAACATATGAGCCCCTAGAGCTAGAGTAATTTCTTTTAAATCCGGTAGAAAATTTCCCTTCAAGAATTCTATGGTTTCAATTACCTCTAAAGAATTGCCAACCGCTTCACCTAAGGGTTCGTTCATATCGGTAATCAAAGCCACCATCTTCCTTTTAAACTTGCTTCCGATTTTAATCAAACTTTTGGCTAAGCCAATGGCTTCTTTTTCAGTCCGCATAAAAGCCCCGTTGCCAGATTTGATGTCAAAAACAACTCCATCAGTAATCAAAGCCAACTTTTTAGACAAAATGCTGGCGGTGATAAAAGGGATATAATCAACGGTAGCTGTCACATCTCGCAGGGCATAAATTTTCCCGTCAGCCGGAGCTATTTCTTGGGTTTGACCCATTATTGCCACACCGATTTCAGCTAAAGTTTTTTTGAATTCTTCTTGGCTTAGATTAGTTCTGAAACCCGGGATTGATTCCAGCTTGTCTAAGGTTCCTCCGGTATGTCCCAAAGCCCGGCCTGAAACCATAGGCACCGCCACGCCACAGGAAGCCACCAGAGGTGCTAAAATCAAGGAGACTTTGTCCCCTACTCCCCCGCTGCTGTGTTTATCAATCTTTTTTCCTTTGGTGAAGCTTAAATCTATGGTTTGACCGGATTCAAGCATAGCCCTGGTCAAATTATATGTCTCTTCTTCATTCATTCCGTTTAAAAATGCCGCCATCAAAAAAACAGACATTTGGTAATCCTGAATTTCCCCACCAATGTACCCAGAGACCAGAAATTCTATCTCCTTTTGAGACAAGTTTTGTTTGTTTCTTTTTTTGAGGATTAATTCGTAGGTATTCATAAAGCTTTGAAAAATTTTTTAGATAATCAGAGGGCTCTTTCTTGTTGTAACACCTCCTGCATAATCTTAACACTGGCAGAGGTCCCGATTCGATTAGCTCCGGCTTCGATTAACTTCAAGACGGTTTGATAATCTCTAATTCCTCCGGATGCCTTTATTCCGAAATCCGGACCCACCGCTTCTCGGATAAGTTTTACATCTTGAACTGTCACGCCACCGGTTCCCAAGCCGGTATTGGTCTTGACAAAATCAGCTCCTGAATTTCTGACAATCAAAGCCGATTCTTTTTTCTCCTGGTCGGTCAAAAGTCCGGCTTCAATGATTACTTTCAGGATTATCTCTTTACCACAAATCTTTTTAACAGTTGTAATATCTTCTTTTACCAGTTTAAAGTTCCTATCCTTGAAAGAACCCACATTCATCACCATATCAATTTCATTCGCTCCGGCCTTGATTTCACTTTCAGTTTCAAAAACCTTTATTTTTGTGGTAGTTGCACCTAAAGGGAACCCGACCACCGAGCCGACTTTTACTTTTGAATTTTTTAAAAGTTTGTGACAAAAATTCACCCAGAAAGGGTTCACAAATACGCTAGCAAAACCAAAACTTGTAGCTTCCTGACAGAGTTGTTCTATTTGAGAAGAGGTAGCTTCCGGCTTGAGCAGGGTGTGGTCTATTAAACCGGCTATGTGGGTAATTTTATCTCTCAAAATTTAACGGATTTTCTTGAACGCTTTGGGTAAAAGTTCTTTTAAGGTATATTTTTTGCTCTTTCCGCTCACAGTAGCACAGATTATTTTCAAATCCTGACAAAATTCGGCTAAGACTTGTAAACAGGCACCACATGGATTTTTGGGTTCTTGGGTATCGGTGACAATGGCAATTTTTTCAAAATCTCTTTCGCCTTGGGCAACAGCGGTAAAGACTGCCATCCTTTCAGCGCAAGTAGTCAAACCATAAGAAGCATTTTCTACATTTACTCCGGTATATACTTTGCCGGTGCTGGACAATAGGGCACAGCTTACCTTGAAATTAGAGTAGGGAGCATAGGCATTCTTGCGAGCCACTCTGGCTTTTTGAATTAGTTGTTGGTCGGTCATAAAATTTGTTTCAGGAAACTATCACCAATACCGGTTCCCTTTAAACCAAAAATTTCAGCAATGGTAGCCCCGATATCGGCAAAAGTTTTTCTGATTCCCAGATTAATATTTGATTTTATCTTTTTTCCATAAACCAAAAGAGGTACGTATTCTCGGGAATGGTCGGTTGAAGGCGTAGTCGGGTCACAGCCATGGTCGGCTGTCAGTATCAGAAGGTCATCTTCTCTTAAATTTTCCAAAATCTCCGGTACAAATGCGTCGAACTGCTGCAACCCGGAGGCAAAACCAATCGGGTCATTTCTGTGCCCCCATAGAGTGTCAAAATCAACCAAAGTGGTAAAATATAACACGGAGCCGTTTTGTTTCAATGCCTGCAAAGTCTTTTTAACTCCATCCTGGTTATCCTCGGTATGGTAGGTATCGGTTATACCCCGCCCACCAAATAAATCCTCAATTTTTCCTATTCCTACAACTTTAAAAGTTTTGGCCTTTAGCTGGTCCAAAATGGTTTCTCTCAAAGGTTCCAGGGAAAAATCCTTCCGGTTAGCAGTTCTTTTAAAACTTCCCGGTTCTCCGGTAAATGGACGGGCAATTACTCTGCCGACAGCATGTTCGCCTGTTAAAATTTTTCTGGCAATTTTACAGATGGCATACAATTTTTCAACTGGAATGATATCTTCGTGCACGGCAATTTGAAAAACCGAATCCGCCGAGGTGTAGACAATCGGATATCCGGTTTCCATATGCTTCGAACCTAATTTTTCTATTATTTCAGTCCCGGAAGCGGCATAATTTCCCAGAGTTTTGCAGCCGATTTGTTTTTCAAAATCGCAAATTAGACTTTGAGGAAAACCATTGGGATAAACCGGAAGCGGCTTTTTCAAAACCAGACCCATCATCTCCCAGTGTCCGGCTGTGGAATCCTTACCCGCCGATAATTCAGACATCTTTCCGTAATTGCCTATGGTTGGATAATTATTTGATAACCCTAAAATGTTGTCAATTTTTCCCAAACCCAGCTTTTCTAGATAGGGAAGTTTTAATCCTCCCACTGCTTTAGCGGTATTGACCAGGGTATTGGAACCTCCATCTCCATACTTAGCAGCATCCGGCAATTCACCGATTCCACAGCTATCCAAAACTATCAAGACCACTCTTTTCAACATAAATCAGAACAAATTTAACAGTATAGACAAAATTTGTAAAGAAAAGATTGCAAATTAATGAAAAACAAAAAGGCAACCTTCCGGTTGCCGTATGGGTAAATTAAAATTCGGGTAAATTTTTACTCTTTTTTCTCCAGCTTCTCCGGTGCAATAATCCCGGTCACTTCTGTTTTTTCAGTTTTTTCTTCTTTCGGTTTTTTAGCTTCCTCTTCTTTGATTTTGGCTTTTTTCCCTTTTTTCTCTTTTTCTATCACCGGCTTGGCGGTTAATAATTCCACCAAAGACAAAGAAGCCCCATCACCCAAGCGGGTGCCCAATCGTAAAACCCGGGTGTAACCGCCATTGCGGCTAGCAAACTGGGGAGCAATCTCTTCAAAAAGTTTCTTAACTAAGTTGTGGTTCCTTAAGATTCTATAAGCTTCTCTTTTGGCAGCCAAATCCCCTTTTTTACCAAAAGTAATCAGCCTGTCAGCCACCGGTCTCAGGGCTTTGGCTTTGGAAGTGGTGGTCTTAATCATACGATGAGTCAAAAGGGAGATGACCATATTGGCCAGCATGGCTTCCCGATGGGTTTTCTCGCGACTTAGCTTTTTGACTTTTTTCCCGTGCCGCATCTATCTTCCCACCCCGACTTTGGCCGGTTCCTTATATTTTTCCACATCCATTCCGAAATGCAGTCCTCTTTCGTCTAAAATCTTTTTAAGCTCATTCAAAGACTTCCGGCCGAAATTTCTGAATTTCAGCATTTCCGGTTCCGATTTTTTCACCAGATCTTCGATGGTTTGAATATTGGCCGCCCTCAGGCAGTTAGCGGAGCGCACCGAAAGCTCCAGTTCATCCACTCTGGTTTTGAGTAAGTTTCGGATGCGTAAAGTTTCATCATCTATTTTTTCTTCTTCGTCCATCTGCTCTTCCTCATCCAATTTGATGAACACCTGCATATGGTCTTTGATAATTTTGGAAGCCTGGGATAAAGCATTTTCAGGGGTTATGCTTCCGTCGGTCCAGATTTCTAGAATCAGCTTGTCATAATCAGTCCTCTGGCCTACCCGGGTATTTTCCACTTCAAAATTTACTTTGGTCACCGGTGAAAACAGGGAATCTATGAAAATGGTGCCGACCGGTAAAGAGTCATCTTTATTTTGCTCCGAAGCAACATATCCCCGGCCGGAATTTATATCCAGCTCCATTTTAAATTTTACGTTATCGGTGAAAGTGGCGATATGCAGTTCCGGATTTAAAATCTCCACCTCCGGGTCGGTCTCAAAATTACCGGCTTTCAGTTCTCCCTTTTTCTCCATTTCAACCGAGATAGTCTTGGGGCTGTCCCCTAATAATCTGATTCTCAATTTTTTAATATTGAGGATTATTTCGGTCACATCCTCGTATACTCCGGAAATGGTTGAGAAAGGGTGCAGGACCCCCTGGATTCTCAAAGAAGTTACCGCCGCTCCCTGAATGGAAGACAAAAGCGCCCGTCTCAGATTGTTCCCCAGCGTGGTTCCAAAGCCTCTTTCCAAAGGCTCGATTACGAATTTGGAATACTGGGTGGTTTTGGTCTCTTCATCCGTAAACACATCTTTGATCTGAACTTCTTTGGGCATGGTTAAGCTTTTCCACTTCATATCCTTTGCTCCCTCCGCTAAAATTTAAATGCGCTTTTAAATTAATTTTCTCAATTGCGGTTAAACGTTCAAAAATGCCGAACCGCAACTTTTTATTTGGAATACAGCTCCACCACCATCTGCTCCTGCACCGTGGTGGGTATACTGGCCCTCTGGGGTATTTCCAAAAGCTCCCCTTCCATCTTGACTTTATCCAGTCTCAGCCAGCTCAATTCTTCAGCCGAGCTGGATTTTAGGGCCTGCAGTATATGTTCATTGTCCCGGCTTTTGGGCTTGACCGAAATTATCTCACCCGGCTTGACCGTATAAGCCGGAATGTCCACGATTTTGCCGTTGACCAGAATGTGACGATGTCTGACTAACTGCCGGCCGGCTTTTCGGGAAGAGGCAAACCCCAGGCGGTAAACTATATTGTCCAACCGAGTTTCCAGGGAAACTAAGAGGGCTTCGCCGGTGACCCCTTTTTTCCGGTTGGCTTTCTCGAAGTAATTTCTGAACTGCTCTTCCAAAACTCCGTAAATTCTTTTTACTTTCTGCTTTTCCCTTAGCTGGGTGGCATAACCTACTGACCTTCTGCGGGGGGTCTGGCCATGCTGTCCGGGGGCATAGCCCCGTCTTTCAAAGGCGCATTTTTCGGTTAAACAGCGCGCACCTTTTAAGAAAAGCTTTTCACCTTCTCTGCGACATTGCTTGCAACTTGGTCCTGTGTAGCGTGCCATAATTTTCCTCTTCTTTTTCTATTTTGTTACACTCTTCTGCGCTTGGGGGCCCGGCAGCCGTTGTGCGGAATGGGGGTTACATCTTTGATGGCTGTAATCTCCAATCCGGCCGCCTGCAAAGACCTGATGGCAGACTCTCGGCCTGACCCCGGTCCTTTGACCCAGATTTCAACTTTTCTGACCCCTAATTCCAAAGCTTCCCGGGCAGCTTTCTCAGCCGCTACCTGAGCCGCAAAGGGGGTACTTTTTCTGGAACCTTTGAAACCGGAGCGGCCGGCCGAGGCCCAGCAGACCACATTTCCCTTGGAATCCGATATGGTCACAACGGTATTGTTGAAAGTAGCTTTGATATGGGCGATTCCGTAACTTTCAATTTTTCTATGTTTCTTTTTGACTTTCTTTTTGACTTCTTCAACCACTAGTTACTCCTTTCTTAATTATGTGGGTGTCGGGGCCGGTTTTCTGGTTCCCACGGTTTTACGGGGGCCTTTGCGGGTCCGGGCATTGGTCTTGGTTCTCTGCCCCCGGACCGGAAGTCCCTTGCGATGTCGTAAACCACGGTAGGAGCCGATGTCAATCAGGCGTTTGATATTCATGGCTACTTCACCCCTCAAAGCTCCTTCTACCTTGTACTCGGATTCGATCACCTGACGCAATTTGGTTATCTCTTCTTCATTTAAATCTTTCACCCGTTTGTCTGGATTTATTCCGGTTTTGGCTAAAATCTTTTTGGCGGAGGAGGCCCCTATCCCGTAAATGTAAGGCAGACCCGCCTCAATTCTCTTATCCTTGGGTAAATCTACACCGGCAATTCTGGCCATCTTTTTCTCCTTTAATCTCTTTTTGCATTTTTCATAATCCTTAGTCCTTAATCCCCGATCCCTGTTTCGAAATTATCCTTGTCTTTGCTTATGTTTGGGGTTCTGGCAAATGACTTTTACCACTCCTCCTCTTTTGACTATCTTACATTTTTCGCAAAACTTTTTGACCGAACTTCGCACTTTCATGGGTCAGATGCTCCTTAGTCTACTGCATAGACTATGACAGTAGTCTATTTATTTATAGCGATAAATTATTCTCCCCCGGGTCAAATCGTAAGGGGAAAGCTCCACGGTTACTTTATCTCCGGGTAAGATTTTGATAAAATGCATCCTCATTTTACCGGAGACATGCGCTAAAACTTTGTGTCCATTGTCTAATTCCACTCTAAACATAGCATTGGGTAACGGTTCAATCACTTTTCCTTCGACCTGTATGGTTTCTTCTTTGGGCATGCTTTCTTTTTTATAGCACCTCTTATTTTAAACTGGTTAAAACCAGAGCCCCATTGTTGGTTATGGCAATGGTATGTTCAAAATGAGCTGACAAAGAACCGTCTTCGGTGGCTATGGTCCATAAATCCGGTTTGGTTCTTATCTTATAGCCTCCGACATTGACCATCGGCTCTATGGCCAATACCATTCCCGGTTTTAGTACCGGGCCTTTTTCTTTCTCGCCAAAATTGGGAACCTGGGGGTCCTCATGCATATTTTTACCTATTCCGTGTCCTACCAAATCCCGCACTACTGAAAATCCATTTTCTTCCACATAGCTCTGAATGGCAGAAGATATTTCACCTAAGTGATTTCCGGCTTTGGCTTTTTTGATACCGATTTCCAGGGCCTGTCTGGTCACCTCCACCAATTTTTCTGCTTCCGGAGTGACTCCGTCTACCACAAAAGTGGCTGCTCCGTCAGCATAATATCCATCTTTATATACCCCTACGTCAAGTGAAACTAGCTGTCCTTTTTCAATGGTGCGGTCCCCGGGAATGCCGTGGACTATTTCATCATCGATGGAGATACAGATATTGGCCGGATATCCCTGATATCCCAGAAAGGCCGGCTTAGCCTGGTTTTTTTTAATAAATTCTCCGGCCATCTTATCCAGATCTTTGGTTTTGATTCCGGGTTTCAATTTTTGGCTCAACATTTCAATGGTCTGGGCTACCAGTTTCCCGTTGGCTTTTATGATTTCAATTTCTCTGGCTGATTTTAAGACTATCATTTGTTTACTCTTCCGTAGATTCAGTTGAAAAAGACTGCTTCTCCGGAAGCCCGTTGGGATTTACTCCCGCGTCAATTAACTGCAGAAGCTCCCGATTCAAATTCTCTGATTTTTTATCTGCGTCGATGGTTTTAATCTTTGACTGTTTCTGGTAGTAATTCACCACCGGTTTAGTTTGATTTTTAAAAACTTTCAGGCGGTTGGTGACCACATTTTTTTTGTCATCCTGCCGGGGAAATAACTTACCTCCGCAGCGGTCACAAATACCCTCCGTCCGGGGCGGCTTGAAATAAAGATTGTAATCGGCTCCGCATTGGGAGCAGATCAGCCGTCCGGAGAGCCTTTTGGTCAGGGATTCATCTGTGATCTTGAATTGTATCACCAAATCCAGCTCTTTGTTTTTTTCTTTGAAGATTCGGTCCAGCATCTGGGCCTGGGTCAGAGTCCGGGGAAATCCGTCAAATATATATCCTCTTTCGCAATCCGGGCGTGAAATTCTCTCTTTGATGATTTCTATAATAACGTCATCCGGCACTAATTCTCCTTTTTCCATGTATTCCTGGGCTTTTTGTCCCAGCTGGCTTTTATTTTTGACCGCCTCTCTTAAGATATCACCGGTCGAAATATGAGGTATTTTTAACCTTTTCGACAACAGCCGTGCCTGGGTTCCTTTACCCGATCCGGGCGGTCCGATTAAAATCAATTTCATATCCTGTGTTCAATTTGGGTTTTGCACTAACACTTACGGCAAAATCTCCTTTTATTTTGGCGCAGGTCTTAAGAATATCTGCCCCGGATTTTCCCTTTCTTTAGGAATCCTTCGTAATGTCTGGTCACCAAATGGGATTCTATTTGCGACAGAGTGTCTAAAGCTACCCCCACTACGATTAAAAGCCCGGTTCCACCGAAGTAGAATTGCACGTTTAAAGCATTCATCAAAAAATAGGGGAGGACTGCTATTATGGCAAAAAAGATGGCTCCCGGCAGAGTAATCCGGGTCAATATGTTATCTATAAATTCGCTGGTATTCTTGCCGGGCCTGATGCCGGGAATAAAACCACCGTATTTTCTCATATTATCAGCCAGGTCAACCGGGTTGAAGACTATGGCGGTATAGAAGTAAGCGAAAAAGACAATTAAAAGTCCGAAAACTAGGGAGTACAGGAAAGCACCCGGGTTAAACATAGAAGCGATATTCTGCATAAATTCACTATTGGGAAAAAATGAAGTCAAGGTGGAAGGGGCGAACATTATGGACTGGGCAAAGATAATGGGAATGACCCCGGCAGTATTAACTGACAGGGGTATATGGGTGGCTTGACCGCCGTACACTTTGCGTCCCACCACTCTTTTGGCGTATTGGACCGGGATCCTTCTCTGGGCCCGGGTGACCAAAACAATGGCGGCGATTACCGCTACCATAAAAACCACCAGAAATATCTCGGTAAAAAAGTTTCTTTGTCCAGATAATAATAATCTGATTTCGTCAAACACGGCGGTGGGAAAACGGGCAATGATCCCGATGAAAATTATTAGGGAAATCCCGTTCCCGATTCCTTTTTCTGTGATTTTTTCTCCCAACCACATGATAAAAATGGTTCCGCAGGTAAAGGTCAGCATGGTCAAAAGTTTGAAACCCATCCCGGGGTTGGGAACCACCGCGACTCCCTGAGCATTCAAGCTTTCTAAATAGACGCTGGTACCCAAAGCTTGTAAAGCCGCGATGAGAACGGTCCCGTAGCGGGTGTACTGGGTAATTTTTCTTCTTCCCTCTTCCCCCTCTTTTTGTAATCTCTGGAAGAAGGGAATTACCGCTCCCAAAAGCTGAATGATAATGGAGGCGGAAATGTAGGGCATTATTCCCAGTGAAAAAACGGAAGCTTTTTCAAAAGCTCCTCCCACAAACATGTTGTACAGACCGAACAAAGTGCCGGAAAGCTGACCGAAAAACTCGCTCATGGCTTTGGCATCGATACCGGGAGTGGGAATCTGGCTACCAATCCGGTAGACCACCAAAATCCCCAAGGTAAACAAAACCCGTTTGCGTAATTCCGGAACCTTGAAAATATTCTGAAAAGTCTGAATCACTTAATTACCTCAAATTTTCCGCCGGCTTTGGTAATTTTCTCCTGGGCCTTCTTGCTGAAAGCCTGGGCTTGCACGGTCACGGCAGATTTCAACTCACCTTCTCCCAAAATTTTGACCGGACCCCGGGGATCTTTGATTAGGCCGCAATTTTTTAGAATCAAAGGGTTGATGACCTCGGCCGAACCGCATCTTTCCAGAGAAACTAGATTTACAATCTGAAACTGTTTTTTGAAAATATTGGTGAATCCCCTTTTGGGAATTCTTCTTTGCAAAGGCATCTGTCCGCCCTCAAAACCGACTTTGTCGCTGTAACCGGAGCGGGCTTTGGCTCCCTTATGCCCTTTGGTTGCGGTTTTGCCGTGTCCCGAGCCCGGACCCCTTCCGATTCTCTTTCTTTTTTTGCTGGCACCTTGGGGTGCCTTTAGTTCATTTAATTTCAGCATAGGTTTAGAAGTTATATTGAAACATTGGTTTTATTGCTGATTCATTCCGATTATTCAACTGGCCGATTTCTCGGTTTTCTCAGTTTTTTCAAGTTTCTCCGGCTTGATTTCTTCTACTTTGAGTAAATGCATAACTTTGGCAACCATCCCTTTTATTTGCGGGTTATTGGGCCGGATTACTTCCTGCTGTAATCTTTTTATCCCCAATGCTTTTATAGTATTCTTTTCTCTGCGAGAATACCCGATAGCGGATTTTATTTGTTTAATCTTTAAACTCTTAGCCATAATTACTGGTTATCCGCCGCTTCTTTGAGGCTGGTTAGTTCTTGGTAATCTTTCAGTTGCAAAAGCCCGTTTAAGGTGGCTTTGACCACATTATGAGGATTGGAAGCCCCTAAAGATTTGGTCAGAATATCCTGGATTCCTGCGACTTCTAAAATTGCTCTTACAGCACCCCCGGCAATCACACCGGTTCCCGGAGCAGCCGGTTTCATAAGCACTTCCGAAGCTCCATATTTCCCTACTATGGGATGGGGTATGGTTCCGCTGGCCATCGGCACTTTCTGCATATTCTTGCGGGCCTGCTGATGTCCTTTGGTAATAGCATCCACCACTTCGCTGGCTTTTCCCAAACCGATTCCCACTTTGCCTTTTCTATCTCCCAAAGCTACCAAAGCGGTGAAATTAAACCTCTTTCCACCTTTGACCACTTTGGCTACCCGGTTGATGTAAATTACTCTTTCTTCTAATTCCTGGGCATCATAATCTCTGGGTTGCATCAAAAATACCTCGCCTTTAAAATTTTAAACCCCCTTCACGGGCTTTCTCTGCCAAAGCTTTAATCCGGCCGTGATAAGGGTAAATGTTGCGGTCAAAAACTATCTCTTTTATTCCTTTTTCCTGGGCTTTCTTGGCAATTGTCAAACCTACCACTTCGCTCACTTTGGTCTTAGACAGACCGTTTTTAATCTGCTTTTTTACTTCGGGTGTCAAACTGGAAACCCCGGTCAGGACCTGACCGTTGAGGTCATTGACCAGCTGGGCATAGATATGCTTCAAGCTTTTGTAGACCACCAGACGGGGACGGTCATTGGTCCCGTTGATTTTTTTCCCGATTCTATATTTTCTTTTTTCGGCTCTGAGCTTTTTTTGATGTAAACGGTCCGGCATAATGTTATGTTACGTTATTTTATTTTATTTTTTAAGCGGCAGTCTTGCCGGCTTTCTTTCTGACTTTCTCATCCTGATAGCGGATTCCTTTACCTTTGTAGGGCTCCGGCGGACGAAAAGACCTGATTTTGGCGGCTACCTGTCCGACTAACTCTTTGTCTACTCCGGAAACGGCAATTCTATTAGCCGCGGGAGCTTCGATTTTGATCCCTTCCGGCGGTGCCAACAATATGGGATGAGAATACCCCAAAGCCAGTTGCAGATTCTTTCCTACTATTTCGGCTTTGTATCCCACTCCCACAATTTCCAATGATTTGGAGAAGCCGACCGTGACTCCTTTGACCATATTGGCAATCAAGGCCCGGGTCAGGCCGTGCAGGGATTTGTAAAATTTGTTGTCGGAAAATCTGGTTACCACAATTTTGCTGTCTTCCATATCCACTCTCATGGAAGGGTGGTATGGTTTGGAAATGCTTCCCTTGGGTCCCTGGACCGAAACTTTGTTTTTATCCAGATTGACTTTGACACCTTCCGGAATAATTACCGGATTTTTACCTATGCGTGACATATTTTACCACACCTGACAGAGGGCTTCTCCGCCGATTTTTTTCTCCCAGGCGGATTTATTATCCAGAACCCCTCGGGAGGTGGAGATTATGGTTACTCCTAAGTTTTGGTTGATTCTCTTCAAATCATCTTGAGTGATATAAATGCGCAAACCCGGCTTGGAGATTCTTCTCAAACCGGAAATGGCGGATTTTTTACCAATCGGATATTTCAGAAAAACCCGCAACATATTCTGACGGTTATTGGGAACTTCCATAAAGCTGGCGATGAATTTATGCTCCTGCAGAATCTCGGCGATTCTCTTTTTCATTTTGCTGGAAGGAATATCCACTTTTTTATGCCGGGCTTTGCTGGCATTGCGGATTCTTAACAGCATATCCGAAATCGGATCGTTTATATTACTCATTTTTTATCCTTGCCATTTTTGTTGAATTTTTTGAGCTTTTCATAATTAAATTTGTTAACTCTTTCATTAAAGTTTACCAGCTGGCTTTGACCACTCCCGGGATATCCCCTTTCAGAGACAAAAGCCTGAAACAGATTCGGCATAAAGCGAATTTACGCAAATATCCCCGGGGTCTGCCGCAGCGGCGACAGCGGTTATGGGCTCTGACTTTGAATTTTGGTTTTCTTTTGGACTTTTCTACCATTGCCGTTCTGGCCATATTTCTTTCCTTTGTTTAGATATCGAGACTTTTAATTTTCCGACCTGAAAGGCATCCCCATAGCTTTCAAAAGCTCCTGACCCTCTTCATCCGTTTTGGCTGTGGTTACGATGGTTATATTCATCCCTCTCAGTTTTTCTATTTTATCATAATTTATTTCCGGGAAGATGACTTGTTCAGTTATTCCCAGAGTGTAATTTCCCCGACCGTCAAATCCTTTGGGAGAAACCCCTCTGAAATCCCGGATACGGGGGATGGCTATATTGACCAGACGGTCAAAAAATTCATACATCCGGTCTTTTCGCAAGGTGACCATGCAAGCAATCGGCATTCCGGCTCTGAGTTTGAAATTGGAAATAGATTTTTTAGCTCTTTTAATGGCCGGTCTCTGTCCGGTGATGGCAGCCAACTCAGCCACAGCCGAATCCATCATTTTGGCGTTGACAATGGCATCTCCCACACCCATGTTGATAACAATTTTTTCCAAGCGGGGTGCCTGGGATACCGATTTATAACTAAATCTTTTCTTCAAATTCGGTATTACTTCTTTAAGATATTTTTCTTTCAAGCGCGTCAATTATATCACCTCGCCGCATCTACGGCAGATTCTGACTTTGGTCGGTTTGCCGCTGGCTTCCTGAGTTATCACTTTATGGCCTACTTTGGTGGAAGCCGCGCATTTGCTGCAGTAAACTAAGACATTGGAAATGTGCAAAGCCGCCTCTTTTTCCAAAATCCCGCCTTTGGGATTTTTCTGGGTACCCCGGGTATGTCTTTTGATAAAATTAATTCCTTCCACTAAAATTTTATTTTTATCCGGGAAAACCATCAGAACCTTGCCGGTTTTTCCTTTGTCATCGCCAGTCACCACCATCACGGTATCGTTTTTGCGAATCTTCATGTTTTAGAGCACCTCCGGTGCCAAGGAGATTATTTTCATGAACTGTTTTTCTCTCAATTCACGCGCCACCGGTCCGAAAATTCGGGTTCCTCTGGGTTCACCCTGGTCGTTTAAAACCACCGCGGCGTTGTCGGAAAATCTGAT
>JBIOYE010000089.1:0-2719 GCA_044870015.1 Candidatus Zixiibacteriota bacterium | reverse complement strand
CTGGGAAAAGCCAACAGACGTCAGAAAAAGTGTGAAAAGCAGAATTAAAGAAAACTTCTTGCTCAAAAATCCCTCCTTATTAGGTTATATAACCTTAATCCTTTAGCTAAACTTTGATGGATGAATTCGCCTCCGACGTAAATTGAGCAAAATTTGTGCCTTTTGTCAAATTTTAATCAAAAGCTTAAATCTCCGCTGAAACTTATCAAAAATTGGAGTTAATTTAAAAGAAGGTTTACACTTAGGCCAAGTGTCAAGTAACTGAACAGTTTATGGGAGGAATGCCATTTCAAATTTTTCTTATAAAGTATGCAAATCGGTTCACACTTTCTCTTCTAAATTTGCAGTCATAATCTCGGCCTGCTTCAAAGAGAAATGTTCTTTTCTGAAATAATATAATCCCAGGAGGGTAATCGGAACATAATTACACAACCACAGAATTATGGAAAAGGAGAAAGCGGTGCTTTTGGGAATTTTGAAGAAGCTCAAAGCCACTATACAAGCCAGCTGGAAGGTCCCGATGAAACCCGGAGAAGAAGGCAGCGAGACTCCTAAAATAACCAAAATGAGCAGAATAAATGAAGCGTAAATCGGTGGATGTAAATCGAAAGCCAAAAAGATAAAATAATTACTCAAAGCGGTGGCAAACCACAATATCAAAGAAATCAGCATTATCCACAAAACCGAAGTGAAATGGTCCAGCACCGCCAGCCCGCTGACAAACCTGAAAATCAGCTGGCGAAATTTTTCAAACATTGTTTTTTTAACAAAGAAGAAAATCTTCTCTAAGAAGTTCAAAGTCAGGTTGGTTTTGGTCTTTAAAAAAACCAAAAGCAAAAGAATGCCGGCTACCAAAAGTAAGGTAAGATCTCCGATTTTTTTTATCAAATCAGGAGTGGGAAATAAAACCAGAGTGAACCACAACGCCACCAGCAAAGCCAGCAGGTCAAAAATTCGTTCCAGGACAATGGTAGCTAAGGTCGCCGACTTTGAGATTTTTTCCTTTTTGCCTAGAGAATAAGCTTTCACAAATTCACCTATTCTGGCCGGCAATAGATTTATAGCCATAAAACCGATTAAAGTGGAACGAAAAAGTGAGGTCAAACTGACTTTTTTGATGGGGTTTATCATAAGTTTCCAGCGGACTGCCCTAATCCACATTCCCAGAATGACAAACAGGATATTGGGAATCATATACCAGTAATTGGCCTGCTGCAAGGCTTCTAAAGTTTCGCCAAAGTTAACCTTGCGGACAGCCAGATATAAAAAAACAATTGAGATTAAAATTCCCAGAATTAAGCTTTTCTTCAAATTACACCTTTTTTTGTTTTAAGATATTTTCAATTATCTCCAAACTTTTCTCTGCTGTTTTCTCCCAGCTGAATTTTTTTGCCCATTCTAAGCCACCCTGGATTAGTTTATTCCGTAAGTTTTGGTCGGAGAGAATTTGAATCAATGCCGAACTCAAATCTTGGATATCACCATACTTAAATAATAGGCCACTTTTTCCGGGAAGTACTGAATCTCTTAATCCCGGCACATCGCTGGCAATTACCGTAGTTCCGCAGGCATTGGCTTCTATATTGGTCAAGCCCCATCCCTCTTTCAAGGAAGGATATACCGAAACCCAAGATCTTTGCAAAAACTTTACTTTTTGTTCTTCGCTGACAAATCCGGTAAACCTGACTCTCTTCTCCAATTTTAAATCTTTGACTAACTTTTCTAAAACCGGCTTATAATCCCCTTCTCCAACTATTAAAAGTTCTGCTTTAGGAATCTTTTCCAAAACTTTGGGCATGGCTTTGATTAAGTCATCCACCGATTTATATTTTTTGATTCGACCTAAATAAATTACGGTTGGTGTTTCAAACTTGGGCAACTCCGGGTCATATTGATATAAATTATGGTCGATGCCGCATTCTACCACAGAAATATCTTCAGCCGGAATATTTTTGGCAACTAAATCTTTTTGGGTGCTTTCGGAAATCACCATAAATTTAAATCCCTGGTAAACTTTGGGAACAGGTTTTTCGGATAAATAGATGTACAAGCCTAAAAGAAAGTTAATTTCCTTGAAAACCGAGTCGGAGAATAAATGAGGGATTATGACCAGAACCGGGAGTTTATGAAAAAGAGGGGTAAAAAAGGGGATTTTATTTATATCTTCCAAGACTATGTCAAATTTTTCCTTTCTTATAAGTTTTTTTAATTTAAAAGGCAGAACCCAGTTAAAAGTATAGCGGCCGCCGGTCCGGATAATCCTGATTCCATCTTTTTCTTCCGATTTGCTAGCCCCGTCAAACCCGGAGCAAATCAGGGTCACACTGTGACCCTTTTGAACCAGGCGAGTTAAAATCTCCGTCAGATGAACTTCTGCTCCCCCGGCTTGGGGATTGGAAATATCCTGCCAGTTAATTGCCAGAATTTTCAATCTTACATATCTCCTTTATGAAACAAAATTGCACATTTCATCGTTGCGCCCACCATTTCTATGGAAGTTATGTATACGTAAATGTAGGTCGGGAGCTGTCCCCGACCTATCTGGCGGGGAATGAGCCCCGCCTACGATTCTATTTTCTATAAGCCTCTGCGACAAATATTTCTATTTAGCCAGAATCTCTTTATTGCTTTTGGCAATGGCATCCAAAATACCGTTCACAAATTTTCCGGCCTCGGGTGAGGAAAACTTTTTAGCCAGTTCAATGGCTTCATCGATGGA
>JBIOYE010000088.1:0-3199 GCA_044870015.1 Candidatus Zixiibacteriota bacterium | reverse complement strand
GCTCTGCAGTTTTCGCCGGCCTGCGGCTTTTCTTCCGATTACGCTTATTTTGTGTGGTCGGATAACCGCAACCCCGGTCTGGGATTCGATATCTACGCCAATATTTATGTTTACAAGGGAACCGAAGTGAAACCTCCCAAGTCAATTTCCAGCGCCATCCCCAAAGCATTTCAACTGGAGCAGAATTATCCTAATCCTTTTAATGCTACTACCATAATAAAGTATCATCTGAAAGCTGCTAATTCGTCCAGCGGTCAAATTTCCACTTCACTTAAAATCTACAACATCAAAGGAGAGTTAGTAAAAACTTTGGTTGCACAAAACCAGACACAGGGAATTTATCAGGTAAGCTGGGACGGGAAAAATGAGGAAGGACAGGTAGTTTCCAGCGGAGTCTATTTCTATCTTTTAGAAGCCGGAGAGCACAAAGAAGCCAAAAAGATGTTGCTTCTGAAGTGATTTTTAAGTCTCTTAAGAGAGATCGTTCCTTTTTGACGCCTTCAGCTTATTCCGCAATTCATTTTTGATTGACTTAAGCTGCGGCAATTTCTATATTATTTTGCTTGGAAAAAACAAATTTCTTCAGAAAATTCAAAAAACCGCTAGGATATCTTGTTGTCGCAGTCATCTTTTTCTTTCTTTTCAAATCCTTAATTACCAACTGGCAGGAAATCCACTGGACGGAATTAAACTTCAACTTTTTGTATCTGGTTTTATTCTTCCTTTTTTTCTGTCTCAGCTTCATCTTCGGGGTGTGGGGCTGGAATCTGATTTTGGCCGGGATGGGGTATAAAATTTCCTTCAGAAAAAGCTTAAAAATCATCGCGGCCTCACAGTTGACCAAATATGTGCCGGGAAGAATCTGGATTGCTTTGGGGCGGGCATATTTAGCCGAAAAAGAGCAGATTCCCAAAAGCAAATCGGTCTCCAGCGTGATTTTGGAAACCCAGCTTTTATTTTTAGCGGCGCTGTTTTCTTATTTTGTCACCTACGCCTTCGGTTTTTCCCAGAACATTCTGGGCTTGAAAATTCATCCCTTAATTCCGGCTGGTCTGGCAATACTGCTTCTCTATCCGGCCTGGTCCGAAAAAGCGGTGGCAGTCATCGCCAAAATTTTGAAAAAAGAGTATTATCCGGCCCATATCGGATACAAAAATTTTCTGGCGATTTTCTTGGTTTACCTGCTGAACTGGGTGATTCAAGGCGTCGCCTTCTATTTCCTGCTCAATTCCATCTACGCTTTGAATTTTTCTTATTTGCCTTATATCGTCAGTTCTTATATCTTAGCCTGGATGATAGGATTTATGGTAATCTTCACACCCGGTGGACTGGGAATAAGGGAAGGGGCGCTGACTTACTTGTTGAAATTGGTGATGCCTCTGCCGGTGGCGATTGCCTTGAGTTTTTTTTCCCGGATTCTGATTACGGTTTCGGAGATTATATTTTTGCTCGTCAGCTTAAGGGTGAAAGATTAATGGCTCGGTTACGCTCTACAAAATTGGTTGGGTTAAAAGCGCACCATAGTCAATAATGGTCAATAATAGAACATTTTTGACTATTGTTGACCATAAATGGTGCCGCTACCTGTAAAGAGGCCTGAAAGGTGAAATTAAACTTAGGTTGTGGGACCGATATTAAACCGGGATATGTCAATCTGGACCTGGTTCCCCTGAAAGGGGTGGATGTGGTCTGCAATCTGGATAAACCCCCTCTGCCGTTCAAAGACAATCAGTTCGAGGGAATCTATTGCCGGCACGTTTTAGAGCATGTGGATAATTTTCTGCCTTTAATTGAAGAGCTGTACCGGATTTCCAAACCGGAGGGAATTATCAGAATCGAAGCCCCGCACTGCAGCTCGGTTTTAAGTTATACTGACCCCACCCACCGCAGATTTTTCACCTACAATTCCATGCGCTATTTCGAAGAAGATTATATTTTTAATTTTTATTCCAGAGCCAGATTTGAAACCGTAAAAGTCCGGCTGCAGTTTTCCGGCGGAAAATTTCAATTTTTGAACCATCTAGTCGACCCGCTGGTCAATCTGGTCCCCAATTTATATGAGCGGCTCTGGATGTGGCTCTTGCCTGTGGAGAATATTTTTTATATCTTAAAAGTGAAGAAGTCCGCCTATGGTCAACGATACTCAACTTAATAGTATTATTGACCATAAGTTGAGTAAAGCGGATTTTAGCTATTTAAAATAATACTTACAGTATAGTCAAAAATGGTCAAAAATAGTATAATTCTTGACTATTGTTGACCATCCCGTAGGGGAAAAAATTTGAAGCCCAAAAAAAACCCAGAGCAGAGAGATTCTGCCGATTTTTTCAAAACCCCCACCTGGTTGGAAAATAACCTGGTGGTCATTTTCATCTATCTGGCTTTAGCCCTGATTTTTTTCAACAAGATTTTATCCCCCTCCAAGATGGTCTTCGGCACCGACTTTTTAGCCGGTGCTTATATGTCCCGGGATTTTTTCAAGACTCATTTAGCCGACCTGGGAGAGATTCCCCTGTGGATTCCCTATCTCTACGGCGGAATTCCGCTTTACGCCAACGTGGGGGATTTGTATTATCCCATTTCCTGGTTGTTACGGCTGCTCCTGCCGGTGCACGTATACACCGCTTTATTATACGTAATCCAGGTCTGGTTAGCGGGAATATTCACCTATCTCTTTTTGAAGCAATTGAAACTCTCCTTCTGGCCCCGTTTTTTAGGTGGAATCGCCTATATGTTTACCGGCTTTCTGGTCTCCTTGGTTTACGCTGGACATGAAGGAAGAATGGCTATCATTTCGTTTTTGCCAGCTATGCTGTGGATAATCCACCTAGCCACCGAGAAAAAAAAGCTGGTTTATTTCTTGATAGCCGGGCTGATTCTGGGATTCATTCTTTTAGTTCCTCACGTCCAGCTCAATTATTATCTTCTAGCCACGGTCTTCTTTTATTTTCTTTTTAGATTATTTTTCATTTATAAAGAGCAGAAAAATTTCCTTTTGGCCGGAAAACTGATCAGTTATTTTATACTGGTCATCGTCTTAGGATTTTTGCTGACCGCTATTTTGTATCTCCCTTTTTATACCTACATTCCTCACTCTCCCCGGGGAGGGGAGGAAGGAAGAGGGTATGAGTTTGCCACCTCCTGGGCTTTGAATCCGGAGGAGGTTATCAACCTTTTCATTCCGACTTTCTCCGGTATC
>JBIOYE010000087.1:0-6675 GCA_044870015.1 Candidatus Zixiibacteriota bacterium | reverse complement strand
GCATGGGATATTTTATAGGCCGAATCAACTTAATTTTGGTAGGGGCGGACTGTATCTCGGAAACCACTTTTACCAATAAGGTGGGAACCTGGCTTTTGGCGCTGTTAGCCAAGGATGCCAAAGTTCCTTTTTATGTGGCTTCTGAAAGAAGTAAATTCATCTCCGAACTTTTGAGAAAGAAAGGAAGTTTCAGCGGACAGTCATTTGAAGTTTGGGCGGAAAAATATAACAATATCCAAGTGGAAAACCCCTATTTCGAGCAGATTCCGCTGTCCTACTGCAAAAAATTCATCACCAACGATGGATTTTTTCTCCCCTCCCAAATTCCCAAAACTATCAGGAAGAGCCGCGTGGCACAGGATTTGTTAGCTTAGTTTTTTAGGGTTGGTAAGGGTTTTTTCAGCAGTGTATCCCCCAAAACTTGACAAGTTCCGACATAGCAATAGTCGGCTACTCAAAAAACCAAGAAAATAACTTTTTACGTAACAACGGCAAATCCTCAAACTATCCCCAAAGTCTTTTCTTCACGGATTTTCGGCATCTTTTCTAAGTGGTTATGCTCAATTGATTTGACCATTTTGACGACAATTAGAATAGAGTCCGCCAGAGGCGGATTAACCATAGTCAAGTATGGTCAACAATAATAGCATCCTTGACTATTGTTGACTATAAAATTATAATTTTTTGTTAGGAGGGGGAAATGTCTACCGTAGCCTTAGTAGTAGTGGCCCTTGGAATTACCCTGGGGGGAGTTGTGGCAGTCCTGCAGATTAAAAAATCTTTTTTCTCCGAATATGCTGAAATCTGGAATGGATTTTGGGTGGGATTGATTCTGATATTAATTTCTTCCGGCTTTATCGTTACTCAGCAAGTAGCTAATCTGTCGGCCCAAAGCTGGTTCATACTGCCGGTAATTCTAAGTTTTCTCTCCGGGCTGTTTTTGACAATCCGGGGGATAAAGCAGTATTTGGTTTTCGGGATAATGTTGAGACAGGAGAATAGCTGGAATCTGAAGCAGATGGCCTGTCTTAAAAAAATCTCCGCCACAACTGAAAAATCCAATTTGGTTCCGGATTTCCTGAAAGAAAATTTTGTTTTCCTGATGGACAATTTGGGATACAGATGGGGAGGGATTTTTAAAACCGATGTCACATCCGGTGAGCAACAACTGGTTTTTTCCTACGGTACTAATTCTGAGCTGGCGGTCAAGCTACATCAGAAAGCCAGAAAATCATTTTCAGCAGAACCTTTGAGTGTCATCAAAGTTATGGTACAGGAAGATGCCGGGAATTCAGCTGACTTTCCGGAAATTTTACCAAACTTCCCCCAGCTGGATAAATTAGCCCTGGTTCCCTTACAGCATAAAGGACGGGTCTTGGGTTGGGCCGTGGTGGCCGGCGATAAGCAAGTCAGCTTTGATTACAAAACCACCCAGTTTCTGACTTTGTGGGGACAGGTTTTGGCTCAAAAACTGGAATTATTTACCGGCACCAGCCGAGAGCAAAGTCGTCAACAATATCTAAAAGCCCTGGAGGAGGTATCCGAAATTTTACAGACCAATCTCAAATTGGAAGAAGCCATACCGTATTTTGCCAAAGCAGTTCAAAAAGTGCAGGATTTCCAGTATTTTTCCCTTTCGGTTCTGGACACTTCCGGTGAAAATATGCGCCGTTTCACTTTGGGGGCATCCGGCAATCTACTCCTGGAAAAAGGGGTCAATCTTCCCACTCATAACAGCGATCTGGTTCAGGTATTACAAACCGGGGAAATCATAATCGATACCGATTATACCACCAACCCCCACTATGCTAAAGACCACTGGTTCAGAAATTGCGGCTGCCGTTCCCGTTTAGTGGTTCCCTTAAGAAATCGCAAGAGAATGTGGGGAGCTTTGACTTTGGGGCATCTTAAACCGGGATTTTTCCAATTCCAGAATTTAAAAGAGTTAAAACTGCTTTTTTCCCAGATAACTCTTCTCTTAATCAAGACCCATTTCTTAGAAGAACTGGTCAGAAAAGAGAAATTAGCCAAGCTCTTAAAAGAATCGGTGGAAGTATTTGAAGAAAGAAAAGATTTAAGACAGATTTTAGAGCAGACCGCCCAAAAGGTGGCGTCCTATTTTCCGGTCAGTTTCTGCAAAATTATGCTCCTGGACTCTTTGCGTCAGAATCTGAAACCCTATGCTCTGTACAAACTCAGAGATTCTGATATGCAACTGGAACCGGACCAAAGCTTGAATTTATCCGAGCTGCCCTGGCATCGCTTGGCTTTAGAATCCAAAAGAACCCAGCTAATCAAGCAGGATGACCCGGAAAGTGTCATGTCCAACCAGGAAGCCAAACTGGCTTTGAGCGAAAAAATCGAGTCAGCCCTGTTGATTCCCATCCTGATGGAAGACCAGCCCATCGGAATTATGGCTTTAGGGGAGCTGCGCAACTGGAGCAGAAGGCCGTTCAAAAAAGATGAAATCGGCCTGGCTTCCAATCTGGCTTATCAAACCAGCCAGGTTCTGCGTCAGGCCTGGTTGGATTACAAATTACAACAGAGCAAAACTCAAAAAGCTCTGGACCCGGAGGGCTGGGCCAAGGAGATTTTGGATTTGAAATACGACATCAACAACCCTCTTACCAGCATATTCGGGGCCTCGGAGTTATTGCAAATCAGAGAAAAAAATTTAACCGACGAATCCATGCACTACCTGCGAATTATCGAAAGAAACGCCAAGAGGATTCAGGAGACCCTGGAAAAAACCATAAACAAATCCGAAAAACCCCAACAGATCGACTGGGAGAATCTGACCGTCAAACCCTAATATGGCTAAGGTTTTGAAAAGCTGGCTGGGCAAATGGTCCAAGGAACACCAACCCCATCCGGAATTACAGCAAAAACTTAAGGTTCTGGCGCTCTTGGATGAAATCACCCGGAATATCTGCCAGAGCCTGGATTTTGAATTCACTTTTTCACAGATAGGTCCCCAATTAAAAGAGCTGGTTCCTTGTGATTACTTGTTTCTGTTCGGTTGCTCAAATAAAAAGAATGTGCTTGAGCTGGAAAGCTTTTTAGCTGAGAACAAAAGTGTCGCTTTAGAAAAGGGTTATCAAATCAAGCTCACTTCCGGGCTGCTCTCAGGAGTCATGCGGGATAAAAAACCGCATCTGGAATTGAATTATAAATCGGCTGACAAGGGCAACGATTTTGACCATCTCACCACTCAACTGAAAATTCGTTCATTTCTGGCGGTCCCTTTGGCGGACAGCGGACCGGTTCAAGCCATTTTAATTTTGGGGAGTCAAAAAGACAAGAGCTACACAGAAAAGGAACTGGAAATCTTAGAGCCGATTGCACATCATCTGACCATGTCCCGCAAAATTGCCGACCTTTTTGCCGGTTTAAAATTAGCTTATGAAAACTTAAAAAGCACTCAGGAGGCGACCAAACAGATAGACCAGCTGAAAGTTATGAAAGAAGTTACCTCCACGGTGGTGCATGACTTTAACAATATTTTAGCCACGGTTTTGGGTCGGACTCAGATTTTACAGATGAAAATCGAGCCGCTTACGCTGGCGGATAAAGAGAAATTACTAAAAAGCTTAAAAGTCATTGAAAAAGCGGTATCGGATGGAAGTCAGCTGCTTTCCAAGCTGTCCCAGTTATATAAACCCAGGCTGGAATTACAGCAGTTAGACCTAAGAGAAATTATCGACGATGCGGTTCAGATTACCAAATCTCAATGGCCGGAAAAGTTAAACGGCAAGCAGATTGAAATTGAGTTGGATGAAAAAACCGACCCGGCTGATAAGATATTAGCAGATGGAGCGGAGCTGAAAGTGGCTTTTTCCGATTTAATTTTATTTACAGCAAATTACATCCCTTCCGGAGCCAAGTTAACCTTGCAGGTTGGACAAGATTCAAAACAGGTCCGGGTGAATTTCAAGTCCGAAGCCAAATCAGTTAATTGGGTGCCTTCAGAAAAAATTCCCCCGGAGCTGGGAAACTGCGAAGCTATTATTAGCAAACAGAAAGGGACGATAAGCGTGGAGGGACAAGCAGAGCCGGGAAATCTAATCTCCGTATTTTTCCCGGTAGTCCCTTTGACCCCCACACCTTCTGTGCCTTCCAAGGATGAGGTCTCTTCCCCGGTCAGCTCCGGGTCATTCCAGATTCTCCTCTTTGAAGAACAGCAGAGCCTGGGGGATATCCTGCAGGAATATCTGCATTTTCTGGGATTCAAGGTCCGGAAATTTCAGAATTCAAAATTGGCTCTGGAGATATTTAATTCCGATAAATTTGACCTGGTTTTTACCGATGTAGGTAGAGCGGGAATGTTCGGCTGGAACTTTATAGAGCAGGTCAAAAAAATCAAACCGGAGGTGCCGGTGGTAATCATTGCCGCCAAAGGAATCAGCCTGAACAAGTCGGAACTGGAAAAGCAGGGAATTTTCGGAGTGATTTATAAACCTCTGGATTTTCCTTCCATAAAACAGACCCTCCGGAGTATTTTGCAAAAAACTCAAGCCAGCGTGACAGCATGATAGAGACCGAAAAAATTAAACTCATCAAGAATAAAAACATATCTCCGGATATGCTGTGGACCCGGCAAAAATCGCAGTTGTGTTGGGTTTTGGAACCGATCCTAAAAGAGGGGATGAATTTCCTCAAACCTGATTTCATTTTCTTCCTGCGTTTCAAAACCGACGCTTCCGAAGAGGACCAGGAAAAGTCGGACCTTTTAGGGGATAATAAATTGGAAGTCTGGCTGGATATAGGAGAGGACCAGACCGCCAAACCAAGCCTGGTAGAAGCCCTTGAGGCCGAAGGCCAAGAGCAGCTTTTTCCCTTAGGTCTGGACAGCCAGCAGGGCACGGTCGTTTCGGATGTAGGTTGTCAATTCAAGACCAAATCCAAACCATCCTGTAAATCTTTTATCTTTGTGCCCTTGGTTAAGAATCAGCAAGTCTTCGGGGGAATTCTGGGGATATGGTGCAAACAGAAGCACACCTTCACCACCTGGGAGGTCAAAGGAGCCGAAATGCTGGCCAGCTACGTCAGCATGTCCATCCAGAGCTTTGACCTGAAATTCCAGCTGGGAACCCAGGTCACGCGGGTAAAGGCACTTCTGGAATTATCCACCACTATCTATTCTTCCTTGAACTATAAAGTGGTTTTGGAAAAAGTCATTCATTATGCCAAAAAATTAGCCGAAGCGGACGGCTGCACCATTTACATACTGGACAAACAGAAGCAGGCCCTTAAGCCCTGGCTCTCCAATTATGAAGAGTTCCGGGACCAAATCATGAAGTTTGAACTGAAAATAGGAGAAGGGGCTACCGGAAAAGCGGCCCAATCCGGTATGGCTATAATCTCCAATTTTGCTGACCAGGACCACAGAACCGTCCAGATTCCCGGCACTCCGGATGAGCCGGAATCCCTGATGTCTGTGCCTCTGATGTGGTCCGGGGAGGTCATCGGAGTAATCACCATCAATGCCAAAGGGCACCGTCGGTTTTCTGATGATGACTTGAATTTGCTGACCATTTTCGCCCGGCATGTCTCGGATGCCATAGAGAACGCCCGTCTTTTTGAAAATCTGGAAAAAGCTTACAAAGATTTAAATGAAGCCCAGAAACAGTTAGTCCAGTCAGAGCGTCTGCGGGCTCTGGGTGAAATGGCCGGGGGAGTAGCCCATGATTTCAACAATATCTTGGGAGCTATCTTAGGCCGGGTGCAATTACTTTTGTTAAACGATAAGATGGAGGAGAAGCTAAATTACGGTCTTAAGCTGATAGAAAAATCGGCTCTGGACGGAGCCGAAACAGTCCGCCGGATCCAGGAATTCACCCGGGTTCACAAGTTCACTTACCTCAGCAAAGTCGATTTAAACCAGATAGTGGAAGACGCCCTGGAGATGACCCAGCCCAAATGGAAAGACGAAGCCCAGCAAAGAGGGGTGGACATCAAAGTCGATAAACAACTTAAGGAGCTTAAACCTGTAGCCGGAGTGGCTTCGGAGTTAACCGAAGTTTTGTCCAACATGATTTTAAACAGCGTGGATGCCCTGCCGGAAGGGGGTACTATTACCCTGAAAACTTACCGGAATCAGGACTCGGTATATATAGAGATTCAGGATACCGGAAGCGGAATGTCGGATGAGGTCAAGAGGATGGCCTTTGAGCCATTCTTCACCACTAAGGGAAAGCAGGGGACCGGGCTGGGGCTATCCGTGGCTTACGGTATAATTTCACGCCACAAAGGGGAAATCACCATCGACAGCCAGGAAGGAAAAGGCTCTACCTTTAAAATCAGACTACCTTTGCAAGACCTGGCAGGAGAAGCCAAGGAAACACCTCCGCCCAAAGTCCTGAACCGTAAAATGAGAATTCTAGTGGTGGATGATGACCCAAACATTCAGGATATCCTGCAGGACATTTTAAGCCTGGAGGGGCACCAGGTTAAGTTAGCCTCGTCCGGAGATGACGCTTTAAAATTATTCAAATCATCCAACTTTGAAGTGGTCATAACCGACCTGGGTATGCCAGGGATGTCCGGCTGGGAGCTGGCCAAAGAGGTCAAGAAATCGAAAAGCCAGACCAAAGTCATTTTAATCACCGGCTGGAGAGCCCAACTGGATACTGACAAAATCAAAGAGTCCGGGGTGGATTTCATTCTTCCCAAGCC
>JBIOYE010000086.1:0-3694 GCA_044870015.1 Candidatus Zixiibacteriota bacterium | reverse complement strand
ATGTTCACATCATCGGGTATTTGATGGATTATCAGGACCAACAACTTTTGGATAAAATGGAGGAATTCAAAAGTGAAAGGGAAAAAAGGGGAGTGAAGATGGTGGAAAAGTTGAACCGGATGGGAATCGGAATTACCATGGAGAAGGTCAGAGCCGTGGCTAAACACAGCGTGATCGGCAGACCTCATCTGGCAGATGCCCTCTTACAGGAAAAATTCACCAACTCCTATGACGAAGCTTTCATCAAATATTTGGGCTACACCGGACCGGCTTATGTGGCAAAAAAATATCTTTCCCCGCAAGAAGCCTTAGATTTGGTCCACCAGTTCAAGGGAGTGGCAGTATTGGCTCATCCGGGGATTTTGAGAAAAGACAATTTTATTGTAGATTTAGTGGAGATGGGTTTGGATGGTATCGAAGCATATCATTCCCAGCATGACTATCAGCTCACAAACCATTATATTAGTTTAGCCCGGAAATTGGGAATTATTTACAGCGGCGGCTCGGATTGTCACGGGAAAAGAAAGGGCCGGGTCTTAATCGGCACGGTCAAAGTCCCGTATCAATGTTTGACTATGTTAAAGACGGTGCAACAGGCGAGGTTTGGATGAAAAAAAGTTTTTTCCGGATAATATTTTCATTGTTTATTTTTTTGGCTGCTACAGGCACAGCGGCTGATTTAAAGTCTTTAAGCGATGACATTCAAAAAACCCTAACCACTCAACCGGCCTATTTCGATACAGCCCAAGGAAAGTATATAACTAGCTGTGGAACTTCCCATTTTGTAGAATTTAACTTTGTGAAAAATCAGGCAGCTAGCGACCCCTCCAAATCCTTGGGTCCTTTATTTCACATACCCCGGCCAGATTATGGCTCTCAAACAGAACTGACTTACGCTTCTCCGGCTGGTTTTTTTAAGGTCCATTATGTCACTGCTGGAGATTCGGCAGTTCCTCCTGCGGATGTGAGTCCCCCCGATGGAGTCCCGGATTATGTCAACAAAGTGGCGGATATTTTTGATTCGGTCTGGATCTTCGAAGTAAACACTTTGGGTTATAAGAAGCCACCCAGCGATGGCTGGTATCCGGGTGGTTTTGATAAGGGAGGGGATAGCTTGTATGATGTATATTTGGCTGAATTGGGATCTGGTTTTTTCGGTTATACCGTACCTGAAACAACTGCTGGTCCATCTTTTTCCCAAAGTTTTACCAGCTACATTGTAATCAGAAACGATTATCCCGTTCCCCCTTTTCCGAATCGTCCGCTTTACGATAATGTCAGGGTTACCGCGGCTCACGAGTTTTTCCACAGTATTCATTTTGGCTATGATGTTTTTGAATACGAGTACATTCCCGGCAACGCCGATTCAGTGAGACCATATTGGCTTGAAATTTCGGCGGTCTGGATGGAGGATATGGCTTACGATTATATAAATGATTATGTAAGTTACCTGCCATTTTTTTATAATTATCCCTGGCTGTCCTTGCGAACTTTTTCCAATAATTTCAGCTTTCCGGAAGGGGTCTTTCATCCTTATGCCAGTTGCGTCTGGGCTTTCTATTTGCAGGAAAAATATGGGGCCGATATTATCCGGAGAATCTGGGAAAAATGTGGAGCTGTTTCTGGTTTTAATTTGTTTAGCGCCAGCGACTCCGCATTAAAAGAAGCCACCGGTGGCGACACGGGTTTTGTGGAGGCCTTCACAGAATTTACTATCTGGAATTATTTTACCGGGAATAGAACTTTATTCGGCAACTTTTTTTCAGAAGCTAATCTCTTCGGAGTGTCAATGGACATCGATACTGTACACCCGGTAACTTCGGCGGACACAATTTTTATTAATCTCAGCAAGCCTAATCCCCCTCAAAATTTAGCTGCTAATTATGTGGTGTTTAAACCGGAACCTCAGACAACCCAAGATAGTGTGGGGGGCTTAGAAATGGAATTTTTTGGAACTGGGGCTGGTTCAGGTTGGGAAATTTCAGCTATTGCATATAAATCGGGATTATTTCCCGTGATTACACTTTTTGATAGTATATTAGCTGCCACTTGGTTCGATAGTGTCAATAATTGGGCTAATTATGATTCAATTATAATGGTTCCCACCCCTTTGAACTACTCTTTGACCGATTTTAATGGAAAGCAATATGGCTATAAGGTAAACTATGACAGCGTATTAACGGCACCCCAAAACTTCTTTACTAGAGATACAATTTTCCAGAACTTCCCCAATCCCTTTGTGATCAGAAGCAGTGGAGACCAGACCAATTTTCCTTTTACTTTATCTGAAGCCAGCAATGTCTTTATCGATATTTTGACCCCGGAAGGTTCTTTAGTGAAGAGAATTAAAACACCCCAACCTCTGGCAGGAAATAATGCCTATAAAGTCAAGGGGCTGGCTTTGGCCTGGGACGGAAAAAATGAGGAGGGTCAGACTGTGGCTTCCGGAGTCTATTTTTACCGGGTTAAGACCCAAAATGCCGAGAAGCTGATGAAGCTGGTGGTAGTGAGGGAAAAATAGAATTATAATATCTTGTTATACTTAGTGATACCAATGTCTGTTAAAGTATTACTTTAATCTATAGTGGTTTGAATAAAAACCTCTCATTAAAAATATCCCTCTTTTGCTTTCTTCTTATACTCCAAACTTCTTTTGTTTCCTCCCAAGATACTGTTAAGGTAACAGAACCTGACACTGTTTCTACTATTATAGAATCTAAACCAGCTAATTTCACGGATAGTTTACTGGAACAAGCCCTTCAAATTTTTACATCCGAGCCAAAAATCGATTCTTCAGGCATAAATAATTTTATAATCAGTGGCTTTTCGGACTATCTGAAAGCTTTCAGGCAACTGGAAATTTTAAGTTACGGCCCTGTGAGTCAAGCCAAGTTTCTTAGGTTTTTGGGGATACCCAGTGAAAGAGTCGGTATTTTTTATGACAATAACGCTTATTCTGTCCAGAGTTTGTATATTCCGCAAAGTGGTGATATTGAACTTCAGATTTTGCCTTTTGAAAATATTGCATCGGTACAGTTAATAGGAAACAGTCTGGCGAATTTAATTGAGCCGGGTGGATATTCGGCTGGTTTATTTCTAAAGCAAAAAGATTATTTATCCGGTGAGCCATTTTCAAAACTGCAGTTTGACCAGAGTATTAAGGGATACCGCAGGGCACAGGTGGAGCTGGGCCGTCCCTTATTTCATGACAAAGTAAGATTCTATCTGACCGCTGGCTTTAAAAAATATTCTGGTGATGGTGACAACACCGACCAGAATCTGGATAATTTTACCGGAAAGTTCACTTATGATTTAAACTCTAATTCTAAATTGGTTTTGAATAGTTCTTATTATGAAGGTAAAAGGGGAGTCAGGGGTTATCCGGGCTGGGAAGTTTTGGGTATCAGGAAAAATGATAAGGTCAGTAATTGGAGCTTGGATTATTATCGAAAAATTTTGCAAGATAAAACTTTAAAATTGAAATTGGGATATAATTATTCTTTTCAGAATTTGAAGCCGGTGGCTTGGGATTTGAAGAACCAGACCGGAATTATGAAAGCTGAAATTTATCCGAATTCTCTAAGCAAATTTAGCTGGAAGATTGGGGCTGATTTTAAATATGACAGGATGAAAGAGTTCGAGAGACACGCTCGCTGGAGAGGAAATTTTAATTTGGGTACTCTGTGGCAGATTG
>JBIOYE010000085.1:0-6883 GCA_044870015.1 Candidatus Zixiibacteriota bacterium | reverse complement strand
GGGTTTAAAAGTCGTGACCGAATTAGCCCCCGCTAAAACTTTCTGGGTGGCTGAAGATTACCATCAGGACTATTACGCCCATAAGGGGGGACAGCCCTACTGTCATGGCTATACTAAGAGGTTTTAGTAAGCACTGGAGTTTCATGGTCTTAGAGTTGTCAAGACGGGACTAAACGATATTTTAACAACTCGCTTTAACTCAAGTCCTGCTATTTAAAATTCTTCATTTTAACCAAATAGAGCTTTAGTTTTTTTAACATAGTGCCGATTTTATTCCCAAGTAAGCTATTGATAGATAAAAGAATTACTCTATAACCGAATTTTTGCGCAACAAACAAATATGACAGATTCCTTAAGCTCCAACACTATATTCAATAACTCCACGGTCTCCTGGCCGATTACGGCAGGAGCTTATATAATTCTTGCGGTTGTAGTTATCTGGACCATAATAATAGCTCTGGCTCCCTACCTGCTTTTCTGTCACAAACTGGTAATGAATCCCAAGCTACGCAGATTTGCCTCCCTGGGATTAGTCCCTGTGGGACTTTTTCTCTTTCTCTTTATCCGCCGGCATATTCTAAGACGCTACCTGCGAGGCCTGCGCCGGGATATTGCGACAACAGAATGGCTTTCCAGATACGTCTTACCGAGTAACGATTACAAAGCGGACCGGTTCGGCAGTCTTTTGAAAAGACAAAGAAAATTATTGGTTTTGGGACCATCCGGAATCGGTAAAACTTCCTATCTGAAATATCTGACCGCCTGTTATTCGGACAAAAGAAAAAGGGATTCCCGTCTGGAAAATCTGATACCGGTCTTTTTCCCTTTGGTGCTTTATCAGACCCAGGACCTGCACAATCTGTTTCACCAGCAGCTTTCCCATTACGGTCAACTGACGGATGCCAAGCTGAACTACTGGTTTCTGAAAAAAGGAGGTTTTTTACTTTTAATCGACGGACTGAATGAAGTAGCTCCCCCCAAGCGCCAGCAGATTGCCGCTTTTGCCGGGCAGTATAACAAAACCAATTATTTTTGCTTTTCCTCCCAGGAGATATATCCGGAAATCCCCTTCAGCGAGAAGCAGGACTTGATCGGCCTGGAGCCGGAAAAAGTCCGGGAGTTCATTGCCAGACGTTTAGAAAGAGAAAAAGCCGAGTATGTGATAAAACACTTCAACCAACCGGCCTACAATCTGTACAGTCTGCCACAGAATCTGGAATTCGGTTTGGATATCGTCGAATGTAACAATCCCCTGCCTCTGGCTAAAAGAGATCTGTATGAGACAGTCATGGCGCCGGTTCTGAAATTATGGGACCAGACCCAGAGAACCGATTACCCGGTAATGTTATTTTCCCGGGCTTATGACATGCTCAAGTCCGGTCACCCTTTTTTGGAAAGTCAAAATGACCCCAGCAAAGATGATTTCCTGACACCGCTTTTGAGATATAAAATTTTAGTCCCCTACGGCAACCACTATCTTTTCAGACATGACTTAATCCGGGCCTATCTGGCTAATAAATATTTCGCCAGTCGCTGGCAGGATTTGTTGATTAAAGACCTGGTCACTTCCAGTCCCGGCTGGAGGCCGATGCTGGAATTTGTTCTGCTTGATTTCGAAAGCCAGATCGATTCCCGGGAGTTTCTCTTCGCCGTAGCCACCAAAAATTACCAACTAGCCGGAGAGTTGTATAAATGGCTGAGTAAAACCGATCCGGACCTGTGCTCGGACTGGTCGGATGATTTTCTGAAAGAATACGGCAAGAAAGTTTTGGAATTAGTCTAATTTTCTCTTCCGGCTACTGCCCGTCGTTTACTTAAGATTTTTTATTAATTCTTCAATTTTGAATCTAATCTTTCCTATTTTCACTTGACATTTTAATCCCGCTTTATTATTCTATGCGACAATTATGAAGAAGCTTTTGGCGCTGGCTTTGGTCTTACTTTTCACTTCCTCTTATTCCCAGACCACCCCGCCTTTAGGTTTAAGGGAAAAAACTCCCAACGTTATCGCCATAACCAATGCCACCATTATAGTATCCCCTGAAATCAGACTGGAAAAAGCCACTCTCCTAATCCGAGACGGCCTGATTGAGGCGGTCGGAAAAAACCTCCCCATTCCCAAAGATGCTGAAGTTATGGATATGCAGGGGACTTTTATTTATCCTGGGTTCGTTGAACCCTTCTCCGATTATGGAATACCCAAATCAACTGAAGGTCCCAGAATGGGTTTTGAGTTCGACCGTCCTCATCCGACTATTGAAAGAATAGGTTCTCTGCACTGGAATGCGGCGGTTCGCCCGGAGAAGCAAGCAGCGCTTCTGTTCAAACCGGATGGCAAAACCGCAGAAAAACTTCGGTCCCAGGGATTTACGGTAGTGCAATCATCCAGCTTAGACGGAATTTTTCGGGGAAGTTCGGCAGTGGTAGATTTGGGAGATGGGTTACCCAATGATTTGATTTTAAATAAAGATGTGGCCCAGTTTATTTCTTTCCAGAAAGGTTCCTCAATTCAGGATTATCCCAGTTCTCTAATGGGAAGCATCGCTTTAATCCGTCAGACCCTCTACGACGCCCAATGGTATCAGAAAGCTCAACAGGCCTACCAGCTAAATCCGGCCCAGACCAAGCCGGAGCAGAATGCGGCTTTAGCAGCTTTAGGCGGGCTAATCTCCGGCACCAGCAAAGGAGTTTTTGCCATAGGAGATGAACTTTCACTTTTGAGAGCGGCCAGGATTGCCCAAGAATTCGGATTGAATTTAATATATAAAGCCAGCGGCTATGAATACCGCCGCTTGCAGCCCATTCAAGCCCTCAACGCAACTTTGATTGTTCCCCTAAACTTCCCGGAAGCTCCCAATGTTGCCACCCCGGAAGCGGAAGCGGATGTAAGCTTAGGGGATTTGAAACACTGGGATACTGCTCCGGAAAACCCCGGCCGTCTGGAAAAAGCCAAGGTCAGGTTTGCCCTTACTTCCAATGGTTTAAAAGAAGGGGATAATTTTTTAGAAAAGGTTCGTGAAGCGGTCAAACGGGGTCTATCTGAAAAGAGAGCTTTAGCGGCCTTGACCATGGTGCCGGCTGAAATTTGCGGAGTTTCGGACAAGGTCGGAACTCTGGAAAAAGGGAAGATGGCCAATTTCATTATTGCCAGCGACAGCATCTTTTCCGACAAAGCCAAAATTTATACAGTCTGGATAAAAGGAAAATCTTTTGAAATAAATCCTAAACCGGAAGTGGAACCGCGCGGAACCTGGGAGGTCACCCTCCAGCCGGTTCAACCAAGCGTTCCTCTTCCTCTAGCCAAATTCACTTTAGAAGTCAGCGGAAAGGTGGAATCCCCGGAGGGGGAAGTCATAGCAGAAGCCGAGACCGTCAAGGTTTCCGGGCTTTCAGTCAAAGAAAATAAAATTCAGTTCAGCTTACAGGGAGACTCTTTGAAAATGCCCGGGACCGTCAGATTTTCCGGCCGAATTGAAAAAGATAAAGCCAGCGGTCTGGGAACTCTGGGTGACGGGAGCAATTTCAAATGGAGCTCCAGCAGAACCAAGCCGTATGAAGAAAAACCGGATACGACTAAAAAAGAAGAAGAAAAAGTGGAAATGGCTTTGTTTGAGACAGTCTATCCGGATAAAGCTTTTGGCAGGAAATCTCCGCCCGCTCTGGTTCCGGTGCTAATAATTAAAAATGCCACCATCTGGACCTGCGGCCCGCAAGGTGTGCTTAAAAAAGCGGATATGATTGTCAGAAACGGCAAAATCGAAAAAGTGGGTCAGAATTTAGCTATCCCCAAAAATGCCTTTGAGATTGACGGAAGCGGTCTGCATGTATCACCCGGAATAATTGACGAGCATTCCCATATAGCTATCTCGGCTGGGGTGAATGAAGGAGCCGAAGCGGTAACCTCGGAAGTCCGAATCGGGGATGTAGTCGACTGCGACGACATCGATATTTACCGGCAGCTATCCGGTGGCGTAACCTCTTCTCATCTTTTGCACGGTTCAGCCAATCCCATCGGGGGACAGCTGCAATTGATCAAATTGCGCTGGGGTTCCCTGCCGGAAGAGTTGAAATTTGCGGGAGCCGACCCCACCATCAAGTTTGCTTTAGGAGAGAACGTCAAACAGAGCAACTGGGGAGACGCTTTTAACAGCCGTTATCCGCAAACCCGCATGGGAGTGGAAGAAATTATCAGAGATGAATTCCAAACCGCCAAAGAATATGAGAAAGAGTGGAAAAAATACAACAGTTATTCCAAGGGAAAACAAAAATCAACCATCCCGCCCCGTAAAGACCTGGAATTAGATGCCATCGATGAAATATTGAATTCCAAAAGATTTATTCACTGCCATTCTTATGTCCAGAGCGAGATTTTGATGTTAATCAGATTAGCTGAAGAGTATGGTTTTAAAGTTGGAACCTTTACTCACATTTTGGAAGGATACAAAGTGGCCCGAGAAATTAAACAGCATGGAGCAGCCGCCTCCTCTTTTTCGGATTGGTGGGCTTATAAATTTGAAGTGTACGAAGCCACTCCTTACAACGGAGCTTTATTATATAAACAAGGAGTAGTGACCTCATTTAACTCCGATGACGGGGAAATGGCCCGCCGCCTGAATCAGGAAGCCGGCAAAGCGGTCAAATACGGGGGAGTACCGCAAGAAGAGGCGCTAAAATTTGCCACCTTAAATCCGGCTAAGCAATTACATGTGGAGCGCTGGGTAGGAAGCTTAGAACCGGGCAAGGATGCTGATTTCGTTCTCTGGAGCACCAATCCGCTTTCCAACTATGCCAAATGCATGCAGACCTGGGTTGACGGGAGAAAATATTTTGACATAGCCGAAGATTTAAAAATGCGCCAGGAAGTGAAAAGACAAAAAGCTATGTTAGTGCAAAAGGTGTTGAAGAAAAAAGACAAGCCCGGTGGCGGGGATAAACCGATGGGCTGGAAGGGTCCTAAAAATTATGACTGCGAAACGGTGTATGATTTTATGAGGGGAGAATAAAAACCGTATGTTTGGTAAAAAATTTTCAATAGCAATTTTTAATCTAATACTCTCCATTGTGGCCGTTACCTCACTTTTTGCCCATGATATTGTTCCCGGGAAAAAGCAAACTAAGCCGATTGCCTTGACCGGCGGGACAATTTACACGGTCTCCGGTCCGGTGATTCCCAGCGGAACTATTGTTTTTGACAAAGGGAAAATTGTCGCGGTCGGGGGAGCGGAAGTAAAAGTCCCTGCCGGCGCGGAAGTAATCGACGTCAGCGGAAAAAATGTTTATCCGGGACTTATAATCACCAACTCTACTTTAGGTCTGATTGAAATTGAGGCAGCTAGAGCTACAGTAGATGTTTCCGAAGTGGGTCAAATTAATCCGGATGCCAGAGCTGATGTAGCTTATAATCCGGATTCAGATGTTCATCCGACCGTCCGCTCCAACGGAATAACTACAGCCCAGATTGTGCCGCAGGGAGGACTTTTGTCCGGAACTTCAGCCATAATTAATTTAGATGGTTGGACCGTCGAAGATGCCGGGTTAGTCCGGCAAGCCGGCATACATCTGAACTGGCCCTGGATGAAAGTGATAAAGGCCTGGTGGATGTCCACGCCGGAAGAGGAACAGCAGAAAAATATCAACAAAAACCTGAAAGCCATCGAAAAAGCATTTGAAGACTCCAAACAGTACTGGCTGGCTAAAAAAGGGAACCAAACCGGAGATTTCAAAATCGATGCCCGCTGGGAATCAATGGTTCCCTTATGGGAAGGGAAAATCCCGCTTTATATGGATGCCGGAGAATTTAAACAGATTGAAGCGGCGGTGGCTCTGGCTAAAAAATATAATCTGAAAATGATTCTGGTGGGCGGGAATGACGCCTGGATGCTGACAGACCTGCTCAAATCTAATAATATTCCGGTGATTTTGCACCGGGTGCATGGCCTGCCGGATAGGGAAGATGATGATTATGATACTTTTTTGAAACTGCCTAAAACTTTGTCGGATGCGGGAGTGAAATTTTGTCTCTCGAACTACGGATTTTTCGGATTCTGGGATGTTAGGAATCTGCCTTTTTTGGCCGGGACTTCAGTGGCTTACGGGATGGAAAAAGCTAATGCCCTGCGTTCGATTACGCTCTGGCCCGCGGAGATTATCGGGATTGCGGACCGGATGGGTTCTCTGGAAGCGGGGAAGGATGCCACGATTATTGTTTCTTCCGGGGATATTATGGATGCTCTGACGAATGATATTGTGTTGGAGTTTATTCAGGGGAAGAAAGTGGATTTGGATGATAAGCATAAGAGGTTGTATAGGAAATATATGGAGAAGTATAAAAATTGATTAGTGTAAGCAACACAAAAAGTCTTCTATTCGTAATAGTTATATAATAAGAACAACTTAATCAAGGAGGTAAGCGATGAAAAAGCAACTTATGCTGCTTTTGTTGTTGCAATTTACTTTTTTCAGTTGGATTCAGAGTAATGCTCAAGACCGTGGTACTGGTTTGGGAATAATTATAGGTGAGCCGACCGGAGTAAGTTTTAAGCAGTGGCTCACCAAAACTACGGCTGTGGATGCTGGTTTGGCTTGGTCTTTTGCCAAGGGGGAGGATGCCTTTCACATCCATGTTGATTATTTGGTTCATCATTTCGACTGGATTGAGGGAACTGACGAATTTGCCAGCAGGTTAAATTTCTATCTTGGTTTAGGTGGCAGAGCCAAATTCCAAACCGACGCCAGAATCGGAGCTCGAGGAGTAATTGGGTTGGTTTACTTTTTTAAAGGAGTCCCTCTAGATGCCTTTTTGGAAGGTGCTCCTATATTAGACTTAGCGCCAGACACTGATTTTAGTTTGAATGGCGGCATTGGAGTTAGGTATTTCTTCTCA
>JBIOYE010000084.1:0-6863 GCA_044870015.1 Candidatus Zixiibacteriota bacterium | reverse complement strand
AATTCATCCATCAAAGTTTAGCTAAAGGATTAAGGTTATATAACCTAATAAGGAGGGATTTTTGAGCAAGAAGTTTTCTTTAATTCTGCTTTTCACACTTTTTCTGACGTCTGTTGGCTTTTCCCAGGCTGTCATCAAATCATTCGTGGCTCCGGGTGATGGAGGAACTTGGGGTTTAACTTGGGATGGACAATCGCTATGGAGCGCCAGTGTTACAGTTAGTAATACAAGTGTTGTGTATCAGTTAGATACTTCAGGAAATATTTTATCTTCTTTTAATTGGCCACACGGTTTTGTATCAGGTCTTGCGTGGGACGGTACTAATTTGTGGTTGGCTGAAGCTTTTACTGGAAATATCTACAAATCCTCTAAGTCTGGCGAGGAGCTCTTAAAAATCAGCACTGCTTTATCGGATGTAACTGGTCTTACCTTTGAAGGTTCTAATCTGTGGGTGATTAATCGCGGTGACTCCACCGTCAATCAAGTAGATTCAGGTGGAAATATTGTCAAAAGTTTTTCGGCTGGCAGAGATGGTAATAATCTTACTGGCTTAACTTGGGACGGTTCTGCTTTTTTACTGTGCGATGCTTTGAATAATCAAATAGTTGAAATAACTTTGGAAGGAAATATTTTACAAAGTTTCAACGGTCCCGGAACCAATGCCACTGAATTAGAATGGGACGGAAAATATCTGTGGGTTTCCGATATTGTCACGGACCGGATATATCAAATTCAAGTTGAGCGCCTGCCGGCAATGGCCAGTGCTAAAATTGTTTTCAGACCGGAGAAATGGAATATCCACTGGAGAAATCCGGATCAAGAAGAATGTGATAAAGACGAAAATGATGATGACGGAGATGACTATGATAGAGATGATAAGGAAGATGACGACGATGATGTCGGAGGAGCCCTTACCGCGGATGGGGATGAGAGGGAGGGAAAAATCAACTGCTACATCGGAGAAATAAAAGCTAGAGACTCCTTAATCTCTGTCAAGCATATTCTGATAGAAACCATCAGACTGAATTCGGTCGTTGAAGTAGCCAGAAAAAAGGACTGTGACCGAGATGATGAGAAAACCGATGAGGACTGTTTCTTTGCAAAGATCCTGCGGCGTCACCAGGGTTTTGAGGGGAAAGTTCTAAAAGTCAAATTCAATAAATTTGAGGCCATTAACTCTCTGCCTGAAGATATACAGGCCGGAGATACCGTGGAAGTGATAGTCACTGGAAAATTGGACAGCGGGCTGGATTTTGAAGGCAGAGCCATGATTTTTATCACAGGCTGCAGACGAACTTTAGTGGAAGACCCGGACCCCCGCCGCCTGCCCAAAAGTTTCAAACTCTTCGGCAATTTCCCCAACCCTTTCAATGCTGTCACTCAGATAAGATACTATCTTTCTAAAGACGGCCAGGTAGAATTAACGGTCTACAATCTCTTGGGTAAAAAAGTAAAAGTTTTGGTAAATGAAAGACAAACCAAAGGGGAAAAAATAGTTTTCTGGGATGGAAAAGATGATACTAGCGAAGAGGTTGCCAGCGGTGTCTATTTTTATCAAGTAGTTACCCAGAATGAATCCGATTTCGGGAAGATGACCTTGTTGAAATAAGTCTGCTGTAGGTATCCACTCCTTTCTTTTAGCCTCAGTCAGAAATTTGACCGGGGTTTTTTACTTAAAAGAGTTGATCTCATCCTAACACCTTTCAGGGAGAGGTAATTATTCACAATGAGAGTGGTTGACAATTGAATCAAATATGTTAATTTTAAGTTAATAAATAAGCCGATTAAATTATTATGTCGCAAAAAATTGTATATTCTGTCATTGTACCGGCCTACAATGAAGAGGAGAATATTTCTCTTCTGGCTGAAAAGTTTCAGGAAGTATTTCAGAAATACGGTAATAAGGGAGAACTGGTGATTGTTGACGACGGAAGCTCGGATAAAACCTACCAGAAAGCTTTGGAGTTCAAGAAACGGTTTCCCTTTATTAAAGTTGCTTCCCATTCTCAGAATCTGGGCAAGACCCAGGCACTGGTAACCGGCTTTTCCATGGCCGAGGGGGATATTTACGTCATCTTTGATGCGGACCTGCAATTCGACCCTTTGGATGTGCCCCGGATGGTGGCAGAAATCCAAAACGGTTCAGATATCGTTACTGGCTGGAAACAGGGGAAATACGAAAAAAAATTGGTCTCCAAGGTTTATAACCGCTTATCGCAAAAATTGTTCAAAACTCCGATTCATGATTTGAATTCGATTAAGGCTTTCAAAAAGGAGATTCTAAATAACATCACTCTGAGAAAAGACTGGCACAGGTATCTAGTAGTTTTGGCTACCCAACAAGGTTACAAAGTTTCCGAAATTAAAGTCAATCTGTACCCCCGCAGATTCGGAAAATCAAAATACTCCGGCTGGGGAAGAATATTAATCGGGGTATTGGATTTATTCGCCGTAAAATTTCAGCTGACCTTTATGCAAAAGCCCATGCTCCTGTTCGGGTCCATCGGGCTGATTTTAACTTTTTTGGGAATTTTGGCTGGTGTAGTTGCTATTATATTAAGATTTATCTTTCACATTGGTTTCCGTCCTCTTTTAACTTTCGTGATGCTTTTAGTCATATCCGGAATTCTGTTTTTCATCTTGGGGTTTCTGGCGGAAGCAATTGCCAATGTCTCGGAAAAAGTGGATGAGCTGAAGAAAAGCATCAAGAAATAAATGAAAGTTCTTTACATCGTTTCCGCCTTTCCCCGCTATGAAGGTGATGTCATCACACCCTGGATGGTTGAAACTATCAAGAGGTTAAAAAGCGCAGGAGTTAACGTAACTGTTTTCTCCCCTTCTTATAAAGGGTTGAAATCTCACCAAGTTTATGGTATTCCGGTCAAGCGCTTCCGCTATTTTCTATCTAAGTGTGAAAATTTGACTCATGAAGAGACCGCCCCCGACCGAGTAGCCCAAGGTTTCTTGCCCAAACTTTTAGTTTTTTTTTATCTTTTATGCGGCAGTTTTTCTATTATCAAACTCTGCCTCAAGGAAAAATTTGACATTATCCATGTCCACTGGGCGGTTCCTCATTTCTGGTTCGGCTTTCTGGCCAGATTAGTCTCCAAAGCCCCGATCGTTTCCACATTTTACGGGGTGGAGTTGAGATGGGTGAAAACAAAGGTTCCTATTTTAAAGCCGTTTTTAAAATGGTCAATAAAAAGTTCTGATAAGCTAATTGCTATTTCACGGCATACCTTTAAAGAAATTGTGGACTTGTTTAACAGCGATGTTGAAATCATTCCCTACGGAGTCAGTTTTTCTGAAAAAGATTTGGCCGTAGAGAAAAGTTTGGCTAAGCCAAGAAGTATTCTTTTTGTGGGAAGATTGGTGGAACGGAAAGGGGTACAGTACTTGATTGAGGCATTCGGCAGAATCGTGAAAAATACCCAAGCTCAGTTAGTAATCGTTGGTCAAGGACCAGAAAAAGAAAAATTGCAGAGATTGGCCAAAGGGAAGAATTTGGATGACAGGATAACTTTCGCAGGATTTGTGGACGATGAAAGTTTGAAAAATTATTATCAAAACTGTTCAGTTTTTGTGCTACCGGCTATTACTGACGAAAAAGGGGATACCGAGGGTTTAGGAGTGGTTTTGATTGAAGCTCTAAGTTATAGAAAACCGGTGATTGCTTCCCAGGTGGGAGGAATTACGGATATTGTGATTGATGGTAAAACCGGGTTGCTGGTGCAGGAGAAAAATTCGGAGGAACTGGCAATGGCTTTGAAAAAAATTTTAGCAGATACAAATCTGGCAAAAAGATTGGGGGAAGAAGGTTTTAACCAAGTGAAGGAAAAATTTGGGTGGGGTAGAATTATTCAACAATTGAAAAAGACCTATGAAAAGGCAGGCAAAAAATAGAAGCGGAGTGAATAAATTTGTATCCTCGAATTACTGAATATGCCGCCAAATAAAAAAATTGCTTTAATCACAGACCTAGATGTCAGGGAAGGGATCGGAAAATACGGGCAGTATTTGTACGAATTTTTGAAAGATAAATTCCCCACCGACTACCTTTATCTGGATTTTTCAAACCGGACCCTGGTAAGAAATCCGGGAAATGAAAGAGAAGTTATAGCTCGAACGGATTCGCTTCTGGCGGATAATAAACCTTTTTTCTGGATGAGGATTAAAAAGAAAATTCCCGATTATGACTTATACCATATCGTCAGCCAGAATCTTTCTTTTCTTTTGACGGACAAGCCCTTTATCATAACGGTCCACGATTTAGTGCCGCTTTTTATTCCAACCTCTATCATTGAAAAATGGGGACGAATGTATCTGTATTCCGGAATCAGAAAAGCCCCAAAAATCTTGTCTGATTCTCACAGCACAAAAAACGATTTGATTAAAACTTTTAAAATACCTCCGGAGAAAATCAAAGTCGTCCATTTAGGAGTCAATTTTGATATTTTCAAACCGCAAGATAAAAATGCCTGTCGAATAAAGCTCGGACTGCCTTTGAATAAAAAGATTATCCTGAATGTGGCCATTGAAAAATGGAGAAAGAATGTTCCCAATCTGGTGAAGGCTTTTGCCCTGGTAAATCAAAAGATGCCGGAGACTATTTTAGTCAGGATTGGTTACAAAACTCCGGAGATTGCCCGGTTGCTTTCCGAGCTAAAAATTGAACACAAAGTGTTTTACTTTTCAAACCTTCCCAAAGAAGAAGACCTGGCACTATTCTATAACGCCGCAGATTTATTTGTCTTCCCTTCCTATTATGAGGGTTTTGGTCTACCGCCTCTGGAAGCTATGGCTTGCGGAACTCCGGCTATTGTGGCTAATCGAACCTCTCTGCCGGAAATTGTGGAAGACAAAGAACTGTTGTTTAACCCGGACAATCCCCAGGAAATAGCTGAAAAAATATTGAAGCTGTTATCTGACCCAAAATTATATCAGCACGCTTCTACTCAGGCATTAATCCAAGCCCAAAAGTTTCCCTGGAAAAAAACAGTCGAAGAAACTTTTCAAGTTTATCAAGAAGTCTTAAAATTATAGTACCCACTCCTCTAGGGGGTTGGTTCCCGCCTTTGGCGGGCTCACCATAAAAAGGGAGGGGTCAGTATTACACCTGCCACTGATAAAACACCACAGCGGCATCCTGAATAAAATGGGCAAAAATACATGGTGCCAAGGTTCTTTTCCACAAAAATAACATAGCGAAGAAAAATCCATAAAGTGTGGTCAAAATCACTCCGCCTACTCCCTGATAAACATGCCCCATACCGAAGGCAAAGCTGGATAAAATCGCTATTAACCAGACATTTTTCATCCATAAATTCAGTTTGGTCAAAAGATAACCTCTGAAAGAAACTTCTTCGCTGACCGCAGCCGAAAAGGACATAAAAATCCACAGAAGTTTCTCAGTCGCAGACTGGGGCATTAAAAAGCTTATATCTTTTTGCGGTAAAACTCCCACTCCCTTCATTACCAGGGCCACTCCCACCAAAACAATATTGGAAACAATTACAAAAGCAAAACCCAGGAATAGATTTTTGAGATTGAATTGATTGAAACCGATCTGCGAAAGCGAAAATTTACCTTCTTCTTTTTTAATTGTCAGAAGAACCAATAAGAATAAAAGCCCTTCAATTATAATAGTGGGGATATAAACCTGATAAGCCAAATCCTGAAAGCTCAAATCTTCTGGAGAATAATCCCCCATAAAAACCAGTGAAATCAAAGGCCAGCCAATCAAGAGGAAGAAGACTGTGAAATAAGTAATTCTAGGGATTGGTCTTCTTTCTTGAGGAGTGGATTCGACCGGGGGGTATATTTCATCCATCATTAAATAAAAAATGATTCAGTTGAAGAGAATTTGATAACTTAACCTTTAACCCGCAGCAGAATCTTTTTTCTTTCTTCTGCTCCCGCCCACTATGATGGCGATTCCCACGATAATCAAAAACATGGGCCACATAATGCCGATGTGCGGGACTAGGCCCAGATTGGACAATAGAAATAAAAAACCAATTCCAATCAGAATTATGCCGCCGATTAAATTGCTGCGAGAGTTCTTTTTTGAGTCTTGCTCCATTTATCCTCCTGAATTTGAAGTAATATAAAAAAGAATAGCTAATTAGCAAACAGAAATCAGCTTCTGCAATATATGGGAAAAATATACGGTGAAGTCGAAAAACTTTTTTGAAATACTTGCTTTATAAAAAAAATTATATATTTTATGGTCGTGAACATTCTCTTGACCGGGTTACCCAAATCTGGTAAAACCACCTTGATTAAAAATATTGCTTTTGAGTTGAAATCCCCTATAGGCGGATTTTTTACCTCCCAGATAATGCAAAACGGGGACCGGGTCGGCTTTTCTCTGATTACTTTTTCCGGTAAATCAGCCATACTGGCGCACCAGAATTTTCCTTCGGTCCACAAAATCGGAAAATACAAAGTCAACCTGCGGGACTTCGAAGAAATAGGAATCAGAGAAATTGAAGAAGCCATTTGTTCGGATAAAATAATTGTGATTGATGAAATCGGCAAGATGGAATTGCTTTCCCCCAGATTTTTAGAAGTAGTCGGCAAAGCCCTGGATTCCAAAAATAAAGTTTTGGCAACTGTTCTTTACACCGAGCATCCCCAGCTGGATAAACTTAAAAAAAGAAAAGATGTGGAATTGGTTACGGTTACCCCGGAGAACAGGGGGACTCTGCTGGAGCAAATTTCAAAAAAATTGGATGGTGGACAGGATTAAAATGTGCTAAATCGATAAAGCCATGCTAAACATTTTGAAATATTCAAATGATACCGAGTATCAAAGGCGGGGTTACATCCCCGCTTTTTTATTCGGAAAAAAATTAGGTTGT
>JBIOYE010000083.1:0-9521 GCA_044870015.1 Candidatus Zixiibacteriota bacterium | reverse complement strand
GCTCCCCTCAGACTCCCTTTTTGGTCGATTTTGCTGCTTTTAGACAAGAAAATTTAGACCAAGTTCGTCTGGAAGTCTATTACAAGATTTTCAACGACCACTTGTCCTTTGTAAAAAAAGACGATGTCTTTGTGGCTGATTATGAAATTCAGGTCAAAGTCCTGGGGAAAAATAAGCGCCAAGTCAGCGGCAATAGTATCGGCGAAAAATTTACCGTCCCCTTCTACAAAGAGACCCTCTCCCCGGTCAATTTTATAATCAACCAGCTGGATTTACAGACACCTAGCGGGCAGTATAAATTAGAAGTTACCTTGATTGACAAAAATTCCCAGCAGACCAGCACCCTGAATTTCTCCCTGAAGATTCCGGATTTCAAGGGAAAAAACGTGACTCTTTCGGGCGTTGAATTTGCCCAGGAAGTTTCGGATTCTGCTTCGGGGACCAAATTCGACAAGCAGGGGAAAAAAATTATCCCCAAGGTGGAGCGGCTCTTCGCCGGGGAGGACCAGAAGCTTTGGTTTTATTATGAAATTTACAAAAATAAACCCCAGCCGGCTGAACTTGAAATTACTTATGAAATTATAGATTTTTTACATAGGCAAATCCGTCAGGAAACCGAAAAATTACTGCTGGAGCAACCTTATCTAAGTATTATAAAATCTTTGGATCTGGAAAACCTATCCCCCAAACCCTATACTTTGTTTATTCGAGTAAAGGAGAAAGGAGGGCCCAATGCTTCCCGAGAGGAGGAATTCCGAATCGAGTGGTCTCCGGTATTCTACGTCAAGTTTGATTTTAAAACCGCAGTAGATCATCTTAGGTACATTGCCAGCGAAGAGGAAACCAAACAGTTAAAGAAGGCACCCAAAGAGGAACAGGTCAAAAAATGGGAGGAGTTTTGGAAATCCAAAGATCCGCTCCCGGAAACTCCTTTGAATGAAATAAAGGAGCTGTACTATCAGAGAATGAAATACGCCAACTTGCACTTTAAGACCTACAGCAAAGAGGGCTGGAAAACAGATATGGGGATGGTGTATATCAAATATGGCCAGCCGGATGAGGTTGACCTTCATCCCTTCGACCGAGAAGAGAAGGCCTTTCAGATTTGGCATTATTATGTATTAAGAAGGATTTTCACTTTTGTGGATAATTTTGGGAACGGCGAGTTTGAACTGCAGTACCCGTACGATGGGGATATCCGGAAAATACCCCAGACCCGGGATTAACTACTTATGTTATATAAAGCGTATTCTATTTAACTTATTCAGAGATAATGAAGAATCGTTCGAATAAACTATTTTTAAGCGTAACTTGTATTTTGCTTTTACTGGCTCAAGTAAGTTCAGGGCAAACTTCTCCCTCTGATTCTTTGACCGTCTGGGTGGATTACGCCTGTTTCAAATTCAATCCCCAGCAGGACACTCTGGCAGATCCCGGAGGAAAGCTGGCTTATGTGGAAATTTATTATGCTTTGGACCGTTCTCAGCTGGCTATTTTGGCTTCAGACACGGAAAAATTTGCCATTTTGGATTTATCTATGAAAATTAAGGACCAGACCGAAAAAGAGATTGCCTCTCAAAGCTGGAAAGTCGGCTGTCGGATTGTTCCGGAAGACAGCGGTCAGAGCAGTTTTATATTTTACGACCTGCAAGCCCTGCAGCTTTTACCCGGCGAATACAAACTTGATTTCAGCGTGACCCAGACCAATTCCAGCAAAGCGGGAAACAAAAAGATTTCTCTTTTGGTTCCGGATTTTTCCGAAAAACAGTTGAAACTTTCGGATATTGAGTTGGCTTTAGCAGCTGAGCCGGATACTTCCGAGAGCAAGTTTGTCAAAGCCGGCCGCATGATTTTACCCAATCCGACCCAGATTTACGGAGCCACTTCTCCCTTGTTGTATTTTTACAGTGAGGTCTATAATCTGGCGCTCGGCTTACCAGATAATAGATACAACGTAAGTTATACAATTCTGGATTCTCTGGGAAATATCCACAAAGAATATCCGGCCAGCAGCCATAAAAAACCGGGCTTCTCCTCAGTCATTTTGAGCGGCTTGAATATCACCACCCTGCCTAAGGGAAAATATCAGCTCCAGATTAATTTAGAAGACCCCCGCTCGAAGGGAAAAGTCAGCGCCAAAAAAGAGTTTTGGGTCAAAAAAGAGACACCGGCTACACAACTGACTGCAGGTGAAATTCTGGTGCCGCAGGATGAAAAAGAAGCCAAATTAATACGGACTGAATTAAGTTACATCGCTACCCCGGATGACCTTAGAATGTATGACCAGCTGAATTTGACCGGCAAGCAGTCTTTCTTGAAGGAGTTCTGGCGCAAAAAAGACCCGGACCCCAAAACGCCGGCCAATGAATTCAAAGTTCGGTTTTATCAAAAAATCTTTGAAGCCAACCAGATGTTTTCCTCCCAGTCGGATGATCGGAAATCCGGCTGGAAGACCGACCAGGGAAAGATTTATGTGGTCTACGGGAAACCGGATTATATCGAGAGACATCATTATGCCCGCCAGGTCAAACCTTGGGAGAAATGGATCTATGATAATCTGCAGGGAGGTTCTTACTTTATCTTTTCAGATGAAGATGGGTACGGAGTTTATCGTTTAGTACATTCCACAGTCCGGGGAGAAAAAAATGACCCTAACTGGGAGAGAACCCTGCGGGAGATAACAGACGAATAGAGTTAAGTGCAATTTATTTATTCTGCAGTGCCCGGTTTTAAGATACTCTTTTAAGAAACTGAGATTGCCTGCTTTTTCGACCCGTCTAGATATCTTGCTAAAAAAACTGACTACCTATACTTAGGACCGGACAGTAAACGGTCCAGAGTTGCCGTAACCAAAAGGGTCAAAACTGAAGAACCTATTAAAAGAACTCCACCATTCAGGGTGGAGACGCTGTTGTGGAACCAGTTTTGCAGGTCAGCTTTTACAGCGGGGAAAGAAAACTTCGCCAGCGCTTCTGCTACCGCATTGAAACCAATGAAAAATATCAGGGCCCCCAGCAGAGCCGCAATCCCTATACTTCCGATGAAAATATCGGAAAATTTAAATCTGGCTCGGGCTGATACAAATTGGGGAATCCGGGAGATAACTTTCTGCGTGAAATTAGCCGGGAGTTGAAATTTAGGATCTTGTCTTAGTCCTGAATATAAGTTCTGGTAATACTGAAAAGATTTTCTGCAGGCCGCACAGGTTTTCAGGTGTTCTTCCAATAAACTTTCGGAAATGGAAGATTTTCCATCCAGAAATTCCTGGATTTCTTCATCGCTCCAGTGGTTTATTGCCATATATCCTCCACCTGATATTTCGACAGGAGTCTGTCTTTCAAAAGGCTGCGGGCCCGGAAAAGATAGCTTTTGACGGTCCCCTCCGGCAAATTCAATATTTTTCCGATTTCGCTATAACTCATCTGGTCTAAGTGAAATAAACTTACGATGACTCTGAACTGCACCGGCAAATTATCTATCTCCGTTCTTAACAGCCGGGAGATATCTTTTTCTTCCACAGTTTTATCCGGTTGAATATTTTCGGCTATCAGATGTCCCTGGCTGTCATCCGTCAGCTCCAAATCATCTAAGGAAACCATTTTTTTCTGCCTTAAGTAATTAATGGCCAGATTATAAGCAATCTGGGCTATCCAGGTAGAGAGTTTAGCTTCAAATCTGAAATCGGCTAAATTCTGATACACTTTTATGAAAACCTCCTGTGAGATATCTTCTCTATCCTGCGGATTGGGTATCATTCTGAACACTACGTGACTGACCAATTTTTTGTGCTCCTCAATTAAACTTTCAAAGGCCTGGGCATCTCCGGACAAAATCAGCTTAACCAGTTTGCCAGTTTCAGTCATTTTTTTGTCCTGTCAATTAGACCAGTTTGAATCTTTAAAAGTTGCAGGTTGAAAGCAAATAAGATAAACTTAGGATGTGCCCAGTTGCTGAAAAATCTAAACAATTTCAAGACTTTGTGCAACCTTTTTTAACCTGGCTTGTCTTTTCTAATAAAGACAGGAGGAAAAAGCCGTGTCGAACATAATCCAATTAGCCCTGGAAATTCTGATACCAGTGGCATTTTTTGCCTGCATAGTTTATGTCATCAAAATTATATCTGACAATCGGGTCAAAAGGAAACTGATTGAAAAAGTAGCCAGCACCGGCGAACTGAACTTTCTTTTGACCAAAAGACCCGCTAAAGAGTTCGATTCAGACACGAAATATAACCGTTCCAGAATATTTCTGGGAAGCTAAATTCAATCTAATTTAAATTATTGTGCACATTTTATGAACTTTAAACTGAAAGGAGAAAATTATGGATTATGCCGAGATTGTTGTACCGGTGGCCTTTTTCGGAGTGACATACCTAATTATCAAGACCATACTGGATAACAGAACCAAACATAAGCTGATTGAAAAAGGGTTAGTGGATGAAAAAGTCAAATATCTTTTTGCCGAAAAATTGGACTCCCAATTCTTATCCTCGTTGAAATGGGGAATGGTCCTGATCGGTCTGGGATTGGCGGTTCTGGTAGGGGAGCTGGTTCAGACCGAAAGATCCGAGGAGGTAACCGTGGGAGCCATGTTTGTTTTCGCCGGTCTGGCTCTCTTGATTCATTATGGCGTTGCCAGCCGCTTGAGCAAAAAATCAAAAACCAACGGTTCCGGAACCACAGGTTAGTTTTGTGATAACTGATTGAAGTTTTGCTAAACGCAGTTCCTCTCCTAAACAGAGCCGATGGGTGTGATGACACTCATCGGCTTTTTTTCTCTGCCAGTGCGTGACGGTTTCGCTTGGCAGAATCAATTTTAGCTTCTAATATTTAGGCTTGCGTTTACGGAAAAAAGATAAAGGGTAGGAGATTTTAAAATCTAAATGAGACAGATTTCCAATCTCACCAAAATTTTTGAAGATAAAATTCGAATTAGAAAATTTCAGCTGGCTGCCGGCGAAGCCGAGCTTGTGTCCGATTGCGTCTGGCTTTCTAGCTGCATATCGGCCTGTGGCTTATTATCCTGATACCTTTCATAAACAGCAGATAGAAAATTCCATAAGCCCTGGCTAAGCTCCTCTACCGCCTTTTGGACTTTTTCTTCCTGGGATTTTTTGGTAACGGTCCGGTCCAGAATCTGGCGCGAGCTTCTGGCGTGTAAAACATCCCCTTCTTGGTGAACCGTGAAGAACTCTAAACAGGAGGGATACTTGATACCATAAAATTGCTTCAACCCCCTGATTTTCGATTCGGCGATTTCCGGCACCTGGGATTCGTAGGCGTATAAAGCGGCGGTCCCTTCCTGAAAGCTCTTGTTCTGGGTAAGCCGGCTAAAGGTCTTAATCAATTCTTTGGTTTCCGGAAGAGCTTTTTCATCCAGAACCTCTTCTCTTCTCATTCCCAAACCATCGCAAAATCTGAGCCACAGTTCCGGGTGATTTTTTTCTCCCAGCTCTTCATCCATCAAATTGGACAAAAGTTGCTGCCGGGATTTCAAATCCGGACAGTTGCAGTGAACTCCGCTGATGAAAGTGGGAAAAACGTTGACCAAATGATAATATTGTTTGGCGTAATTTCTCAGGGCTTCTAAAGAAAGTTTTCCCTGCGACCACATTTGATAAAAGGGGTGCTTGAGTAGATTTTTTTCGGCTATAATCCGGTCCAGCTTCTTAATTAATTCCGAGTAACTGTGGTTACTTTTACTATTCATTAGTTCCTCCTTAAGATTTGGAATTGCTATATATACGCAATGGGCGTTTGAAACGCAAGTAAAATCTGCCAAAAAACATAATTTGCTTTTACGTTTAAAATTTACTCTTGACATTTCTGTTTTTTTTCTTAACTTGGTGATGAGCTGATAGAATCACTTCTTTTCCATTGAAACTATGCGTCCGCACTTGGTAAAAAGCAGTTTATCAGTAATAATCCTTCTTTTTATTCTGTTAATTTTTCATAATTCTGCTTTCGGTCAAACAATTCTCTTCAACCAAAAAATTCATTCGGATACCTCTACTGACCTTCATAATGAAGAGCAGGTTAGTATTAATCCCACCGACCCAAACAACATTGTAGCTACCTGGAGAGATTTTCGCCTGGGATACCGCCAGGTGGGAGTTGGATATTCTACTGATGGCGGAACAAATTGGACAGATACTCTGATTGGTTTTGGTATAAATCCCTTCGAATTGGAGAGTGACCCGGGTATCACGGTAGATCGCTTGGGGAATTTCTATACTGTGACTTTATGTTATAATAATGGTGGCACTTCAGCTATCTGTGTTTATAAATCTACTGATGGTGGGGCAACTTGGCAGGAACCGTCCATTGTCGTAGCAAATAATGCAGCTTTTGAAGATAAGGAGCTTTTAACCTGTGACCAAACCGCCGGAATCTATGATGGGAATTTATATGTCAGCTGGACTCGATTCTACGCTGGTCCTAGCACCATTTTTGTTTCTCGCTCTGTCGATGGGGGAACAAACTGGTCTACTCCGCTCCAAATCAGTGATGGAATTTATAGTACCCAGTGGTCTGTTCCAGCTGTGGGAACTAGCGGAGAAGTCTATATTGCTTGGGCACAATTTACTAACAATAACAAATTACTACTAAAAAAATCTATTAACGGTGGGATTAGTTACAGCTCTACCGACACCATATTTACTCCACTAACCAAAGGCTCCCCCACTTTGAATGGAAATATTCTGGTCTTTAGTTACCCCGGATTAGCCACTGATATATCATCTTCATCACCTTATACCGGAAACTTATATGTAACCTATATGGACAAGTCCACCCTGTTAGGTGACCAAGATATTTTCTTTTCCACCTCCACCGACCAAGGTGCAACCTGGAGTACTCGGATGAGAATCAACGATGACTCCTTGGGAAATGGAAGAGACCAGTTCCATCCCTGGGCAGTTGTCAACCAGGACGGAGTGATTACAGTTGTGTTCTATGATAGAAGAAACGACCCCTCCAATCTGGCCTTTGACGTTTATATGACTCAATCTTACGACGGTGGGCAGACTTTTACTCCCAATAAAAGAATAACTAACGAGTCATCTTATCCTCTGGCATTTTTGAGTTCTGGATTGACCAAAACTCCTTTGGACCCTCTGACTGCTTATTATGGTAATAAACCTTTGGAGGCTTCCCCATTGGCAGGTTTAATAGGAGAATACATTGGGCTCTCTTCCCACGGCCAACAAAACAGCATTGTCTGGACCGATACCCGGGAAGGCTATCAGGCGGTTTACTCCGCCACGGTAATAACCGGACTTCTAATCCCCAAACTTGTAGAACCTTCCACTTTAGCTTACCTTTCTGACAGCACTCCAGTTTTTTCCTGGAAAGAGTTTTCTTACTACGATACCGCCAGCTATTACAAAATTCAGTACGCAACGGACAGCAACTTTTCCACCGGGGTTCAAACTGTAGACAGTTTATCTGACACAACTTTTACCCTTCCTGATAGTTTGGCTTTAGCAGACACGACTTATTACTGGAGAGTTCAAAGTTTCAACGCCGCTGGTGACTCCTCAGGTTATCAGGATGTTCCATTTTCATTTACAGTCGACACCGATATACCCCCCATCCCCGGTTTGATTTCTCCGGTGGATACTACCACTGACAGCACACCTTTATTTACCTGGAATTCTGTCACTGCCTTAAACAAGCTACAGAATTTTAAACCTCAGGTGGCATCAGCTGTGAGTTATACCTGGCAGTTAGCTAATGACCTTGGTTTTACAGTAAATTTATTGGAAGTTTCCAATCTATCGACTTCCAGCTATCAACTGGCAAATAATCAAGCCCTCGATACCGGCTTGACTTATTACTGGAGGGTCCGGGCATATGATTTGGCTGGCAACCAATCTGGTTTTTCTTCACCCTTGGAATTTGAGTATCTGGCATATATCAGAGGGGATGTAAATTCCGACCATTTGAGAAATTTGAGTGATATTATTTACCTGGTCAATTATGTATTCAAAGGTGGTCCTCCACCTATGGTGAGTCTATATTCCGGAGATGTCAATTGTAACGGTATGGTCAATCTGGGGGATATCGTGATGTTGGTCAACTTTGTCTTCAAAGGTGGCAGCATATCCTGTGGCTGATAAGTTTCTATTTAAGCTTAAAAACCCTTGACATTTTTGCTTTTATATTATATTTTAATACTGCACTTGGTCTCTTAAAAATAAAATTCAACCAACCTCTTTTTACACAAAAAGGTCTCTTCTATCCTTGCATCATTTTTGGGGATGTGCAAGATTATTGCCTTTCCCTTATAGTCTATTATAGGTTAGATTAGATTTTTCACAAATTAAGATTATGACGAATCTCTATCGAAAAATTTATCTAGAAAAGACAATTTTATTAGTCCTGTTGTTTGGAGTTCTCGTTTATCCTTCGTTTATTTTTGCTCAATCCACTAGCGTGGGGGAGTTTACTTTAACTTTCGACGGGGTAAGCTATAACAGTGCCGATAGCAGCTCCAGCTGGTGTTATGCTTTGGCCTGGAACGGCACTACTCCTCAATTGAGCCATTTGACCATTCAGTTAGGCCAGTGCGCTCAAGTTTTGTCAGCTTCTCCTCCAGGTTTTGTAGTTGGATTAGATGGTTCTACCGAAATTTTTGGAATAAAATGGAATACCACAATTCCAGCCAATACCCCCGCTCAATTCTGCCTTACTTTAAATGGCTTGTATGTTGTAGAACCTATCATATTTGCTGCCAAAGCCGGCTCTAACAAAAACATTGCCAACATTCCCGGGGCTTCACTGACTTGTCAGGAATGTCAGTTACAAATCCTCTGTCCGCCCGACCTGAGTGTCGATTGCACAATTCAACTTGATACTCTCAATTCGGGTACCCCTCAAATCCAGGGGAATTGTCCTCCTTTTAATATTACTTATAGGGATGAAGAAGATTCAGGAGTGTGTCCTTCCAGCAAAATTATTAGACGAATCTGGATTGCTTCTGATGCCAATGGCTCCAGAGACAGTTGTGTCCAGAATATCTTATTTATAGACAGTTTGCCACCCACACTTGGCTGTGCTCCTACTAAGACCATTTTTCATCCCGATACTCTGGTCTTTGACACACCTGAAGTTTCCGATAACTGTGACTCAAACATAACCATAAGGATTGTTTCTACGACTAGTTTGGGAACTGACTGCCCTTATGAATCGATTTATACCAGAACCTGGGAAGCGCTTGATGCCTGCGGAAATATCTCTATCCAATGCAGTCAAACTATCCAATATCAAAATCGTGCGCCAGTCTTAACTTTATCGGATGATAAATCTGTGGTCAAAAATGACACCTTGGTCGTATCCGTTTCAGCCCAAGACCCGGATGGAACTATTCCATTGGTGACAGCTCTGAATTTACCCTTAAATGCTAACTTTATAGACAATTCAAATGGAAGTGGGAATTTAATTTTCACTCCGGATGAGTCTCAGGTAGGCATCCAGCATGATTTAATGTTTATCGCCTCGGACGGCTGTCTGGCTGACACA
>JBIOYE010000082.1:0-8014 GCA_044870015.1 Candidatus Zixiibacteriota bacterium | reverse complement strand
AAATGAATACTTACAGTATGGCAGTAGCCAAAAAAACAATACTTTTAGTTCCCTCTCCTATGAGGGGAGGGTTAGGGTGGGGTGGTTGCTTTTCGCCCTTATACCACCCCTCCTTCTTCCTCCCCTCGAAGGGGAGGAGCCAGTTTAAGAAGGCAATTTTCCTTACTGTGGGACTATTTTTCTGCGTTGCAGTTTCAGGTTGGGCTGACAATAAATCTAAGACAGTCGGATCCGAACCAGTCCCCATCCAAAATATCGCACCACAAGAGAAAGCTTCTACCACTGCTTATGAGATCGACTGGACCTCCATCAATGGCGGCGGAGAATTGGCCTCAACTTCCACCAACTACAAAATCAGAGCCAGCACCGCCCAATCAGTCATCGGAGAATCCCAATCCGCCAACTACAAAATGGGAATCGGGTTCTGGTTTGGCACAGGTCTTTATTGCACCTCCAGACCCGGGGATGTTAATGGTGACGGCGCTTATACTTTACCGGATATCATATTGGAGGTAAATATTGTCTTTAAGGGTGCCTCCAAGCCTACTCCGGCATGTAGGGCTGACGCCAATGCAGATAATGTTAGTTCTCTGCCAGACATAATTAGACTGGTCAACAGAGTTTTCAAGGGAGGACCAATCCCTCCCCAAATCGGGGTCTGTTGTCTGTAATTAAATTAAAGAGGGGATTGATTCAATTCAGTCCCCTCTTTTTATACCAAAAATCTGAAATTTTCACTTGAAGTTTATTTTGCGTTTTACTATGTTTACTATTGTGAAAAATATCACATATGTCCAATTTTAGAAAAATTTCAGATTCCACCATCCGCAGACTGTCGCTCTACTATCGGGCTTTATCCAATTCCGAAAAAGACGGTTACTCCACAGTCTCTTCCCAGGATTTAGCCAAAAAAGAAAGATTGACTCCGGCCCAGGTCCGAAAAGATTTATCCTTTTTCGGCTCCTTCGGCACCCGGGGTCTGGGGTATCCGGTCAAAGAGTTAAAAGAGAAGATTGGCTCTATCTTAGGATTGAACCGTTCCTGGAATGTGGCTTTAATCGGAGTGGGAAATTTAGGTTCAGCTTTGGCTTCTTACAAAGAATTTCAAAAGCAGGGGTTTATTATAAAACTTCTCTTTGATAACGACCCCCAAAAAATCGGATCTGCTTTAGCCGGAACGTCTGTTTTAGACATTAAAAATTTAGCATCCCAGTTACGACAGCAGAAAATCGATTTAGCCATCCTGACTCTGCCCGAGAATGCCGCACAGGCCGTGGCAGATGAGGTAGTCAAGTCCGGGGTAAAGGCGATTTTGAATTTCGCTCCGGTCAGCTTGAAAGTGCCGGAGGATATTTTTTTGAGAAATGAGAATATGGCCATTGAGTTAGAATTCCTTTCCTTTTGCCTGAAAAACAGAAATAATCCGGGGAAACACTCTTAAGATTATTTACAACGGCGAATTCTTCCTCGGCTAGACGGCAGGCTTTTCCGATTTAATCAGCTCCGGTTTCCCGATTAAAACCGCCGCCAGCTTTTTCATCACGGTAAAAAGCTCCAGTTTGACCGGTTCATTCAGATATTTCCTTTTGAAATCCGGATTGGAAATTTCAGCAGCAATATTCCGCAAAACCTCCACCGCTTTTTCCAGCTCCAGATAGCTATTCTCATAATCGTTTTTAGCCAGATGAGTCTGGGCTGAATAAAAGTGGGACTGCCAGATGAGCTCTTTTTTCTGCAGCTGTAAAGATTCCTCCACAGCCTCATTCAAAAACCCCAGAGCCTCATCCAGATTTTTTTGCTTCAGACAAAGCTTACCCTTGAGCAGGTAAAATTCCGGCTCGAAATAGCCGAAATTCCCGGTCTCAAAAATAGCTTCGGTTTCCCTAAGCCGCTTCTCCAACTCAGGAAAGTCCTGGTTTTCCAAAAGCATAAAGCCCCAGCAGAGATTCAAAGCTATCCGTTCTTCGCTAAAATTATTTTTTTGGGCTATCTGGTCGGCTTCCTGGATATATGTCAGAGCTTTCTTATAATTTTTCTCCTGTAGAGCTAGATTAATTTCAATCAGATAGGCCTGAATTTGAGATTTGGGGTCGGATAGCTCTTTTATTCTGGCATAGGCCTGAGCCAGATAATCTTTAGCCAAAGCCGGCTGGTTCAAAGCCAGATAGAATTGCGACAGGTCCAAAAGCATCCAGGTCTCCAGTTCTTTATCCTCTATCGAGGTGGCGGTTTTCCAGGCCTGCTTCAAAAATTCCTGGGCTTTGGTATAGGAAGCTAAATCCAGATAAGTCTTCCCCATCAATCTTTGGATTCTCCCCAGGCGGGCTTTGAAATCAATTTCCTGGGCCAGCTTAATCCCCATTTCCCCATAATTAAGCGCCAAAAAAAAGCTTCCGGTTTTATAATAGCTCTCGGTCAAATTTTCCAGATTAAACAGCTCCTCTTTTTTGTTCTCGGTTTTCTTATTTAACTCCCAGGACTCATTCAAAGAGACGATGGCGTCCTGATATTTACCCAGAGCCATATTGACCACTCCGATATTGTTCAGGGTCCGGGCTTTTTCCTCCAGATTATCCAAATTCCGTTTGAGCTCCAGCGAGCGGTGATAAAAACTTAAGGCCTGCTGGTGCTGATTCTGGCTGAGATACAGAGAGCCGATGTTATTCAAAGTGGTTGCCAGGTCCCCGGGATTCTCCTGTTTTTCCTGAATTTTCATGGCTTTCAAAAAAGCCTCTTCGGACCTGGGATAATCCAGGGCCATCCAGTATATATTTCCCAAATTATTATAATTCCGGGCGATTTCCACTTCGTCCCCCAACTCCTGATAGATTTTCAAGGCCAAATTCAGATAAGAAATAGCTTCCTGCGGAGAATTTTTCAGGCGATATAAATCCGTCAGCCCCTTATAAGCTTCGGCTTTGAGCCGAATCAAACTGGAATCCAAGTCCAATTTCAAAATCTGATTCAAATCCTCCAGTGACAAATTGAGCTCCCCCATACTTTTCCAGACTGCGGCTCTTTGAGCCAGAATCTGTGCGGTTTTAGCGGTTTTTTCTTTGGCCGGAAATTTCTGGGTCAACCTCAGACAGTTCTCCAGGTGAAGTAAGGCCGGGGCAAAGGCAAATTTTTGGGCTAAATTCAAAGCCGCCAGGTGACCGTATTGAAAACTTTTCTGATAATCTTGTGACCTGGAAAAATGATAAGCCAAAGCCAAGACCCCCTCGGAAGTTTGAGCATAGTGCCGTTTTTCATAAAAGCCGCCGATTTTTGCATGCCAATCCGCTTTTTGGGAGACCTGTTGGTAGAGAATCTGTTTTAGGGCCTGATTGGCAAACTGGTATTTTATTTTAACCCCCCAGGAGTCTTTTCTGGCCAGCAGGATCTGGTCTTTAAGAAAAATATATAAAGTTTCAAAAACTAGCTCTGAGTCCGAGTTAGTAATAAAGCGGAAAGACTCCAGCTCAAAATTGTCCTCTAACACTGAGACTTTTCTCAGAGTATTTAGGACTTCCGGCTTATATTGACTCAAGCTTAAAGAAAGCCAGCTTTTTAAATTGGGCGGAATGGGAACTTTTGAAAGTTTATCCACTGCAACCTGCCAGTTTCCCTCGGTTCGCTGAAGCATTTTTTGGTGACGTAAAAAATTCAGGATTTCCCGCAGATACAGAGGGCATCCGTTGGAAAATCGGTAAAGATAAGCGGAAAATTCCGGGGAAGGTTTTCCGGCCGGCAATTTAGTGGCCACAAATTTTTGGGTCTGCTTGAAATTCAGGCGGTTCAAATTAACCAGGAGGGCTTTTTCCAGCTCGATATGTCTTTTCAGAAAAATGCTGACCGGAGTTTTCTCCTCCAGATACTGGGGAGTACAGGTAGCCAGCACAAAAAATCTGTTGGATACGGCTTGATAGGGATTGGTTTTTAGAAATCTGAGCTCTTCTGGCTCCAGCGAGTCTAGGTCATCAAGTAAGAGAGTCAGGGGAACCACATCGGAGACTTTTAAAAGAAAGCCCGCCCAAAAACTTAAATCATGCGAGCTATTGATTCGGGCGGCTTTCCCCTTGCCGGAACCGAAAGTCTCCCTCAGACCGGATTTTATCTCCGGGTCCAGTTCCGATAATTTTTTGGGATATTTTTCCTGCAGGAAATTGTAAATGGTCTTCACTGGCTCCAAAAGACATTCGGCCGGGTTCTTTCTCTGACCGGCTTTTATTTCCAGGGTTAAATAGCCGGCGGCCTGAGCTAAAAACTTCATTTCCCCCAAAAGAGTGCTTTTGCCGACCCCTTTTTCGCCGCTGATTACGCACAGGTTAACCTGGGAGTCTTTCAAATTTTGCCTGAAAAAGCGCAGCGGCCTGGCCAGACCGACCGGTTTACCGCTGTCAAGATAATCGGGGAAAAAAGTTTCTTGGGGCTTGGATTTGGAGAGTTTCTCCAAAGTTTGCTGGATAAAGGAAATTTTTGGAATCCGGCTCTCCGGGTTTACTTCCAGCAATTTTAAGATTAACTCGGACAGCTCGGCCGGGATTTTAGAATTATGTTTAAGCGGTGAGACCGGTTTTTGCTCCAGCGAAGCCGCCATAAGTAAGGCCGGGTCGGCATAATCAAAAGGGAGTTTCCCGGTCAAGGCCTGGTAAAAAATTACCCCCAGAGAATATAGATCGGCTCTCTGGTCAAAGCCTTCCCCTTTTAGAATCTCGGGAGAAATATACCCCATAGTCCCTTTAACATTTTTATCTTTCTGTAGTTGCGAGGTGGCCAAACCGAAATCCATCAGCTTAATTCCAAAGCGCGGCTCGGTTTTGGATTTGGCGGAGGGTAAAATTAAGAAATTCTGGGGCTTCAAATCACGGTGAACGATTTTGTGAGCGTGAATGAAATCCAAAATCTGACAGATCTGAATAGCCAAATGATAGAAAGTTTTCAAATCCAAAACTTTCTTCTCCTCTAAAAAAGTCTCTCCCGGCACAAACTCCATGGTATAGCCGACTTTTTTATCCTCGGTTATAAAAAAATCATAAACTTCCGCTAAGCCGGGGTGTTTCAAATACTGCTGGAGCTTAAATTCTTTTTGGAAAAGTCTGTCGAATGAATCAGGGACTAAACTGGAATTGAGAAGTTTTAGGGCAATTTTTTTGCCACTCCACAAGTCCTCTGCCAAAAAAACCGTTCCTAACCCGCCTTCCCCGATTTTTTTTAAAGTCTTGTAGCGGTTATAAAAAATATTCAAATCCATTTATGGTTACGGTTACACCATCCCGGATAGGGACACCATCCCCTAAGGGAAAAAAATCTCCTGACTACCTGTGATGGGAGTTTTTGGCAAAGACAAATGGAAACTTGCGCATCGCTTCGGTTTAGAAAAAATAAATTCATAGACTTCATTTGTTCTGAGCTGCATTTTTAACTGATACTTAAGCATAAATCCTCACTCCTCCGCTTGGGCAGGGCTCTCCTTGAATCCAAAATCGAATAAAACCGGCCTAAGCCAGGGGATTAGATAATTTTTCCTTGGTCGGCAAGCTGATAATGAAAGTGCTGCCCTTTTGGGGCTGGCTTTCAACCGTAATGCCGCCGCCGTGATTTTTAATAATTTTTTCGCAGGTGACCAGACCAAACCCATGACCGCTCTGTTTGGTGGTGAAATGAGGCTGAAAAAGTTTATTCAAAACTTCTTTGGTCATACCCGCTCCGGTATCGGTCACCTTGATCTGTACCTGTTTTTGGTCTGGCAGATAGTTGGTGGTGATGTACACCACCCCGGTTTTTTCCGGCTTTTCGCCAATGGCATCGCTGGCATTTTTCAAGAGATTCAGCAAAACCTGCTGAATCTGTCCCACGTCGATGTGCAGGAAAGGTATTTCAGAGTCGAAATGGGTCAGGAATTTGACATGGGAAAACTGCTTCTGGGGTTTGATGGAAAAAAGCAAATCTTCAATCAGCCGCTTGACATCGTAATTCACCTTTTCGGTTTCCAGTTTGGAAAAGTCCATCAGAGAATCGGTGAATCTTTTCATGGTTATGACGCAGTCCAGGATGGCTTTGGAGCTTTGCTCGGCTTTGGCCATATCCCCCTTTTTTAAATTCAAAGGCAAAAGCTCGGCGTTGTTGGAAATGATGGTCAGATAATTATTCATCTCATGTCCGATGGAGAGGGCCATCTCTCCTTTGGCTACCAGTTTCTGGGAACCGATCAGATGTTTCTCCAGATGCACTTTTTCGGTCACGTTTTCCAATAAAATAATCAGACCGATAATCTGTTCCTCCCCGCTGGTCAGAGGAGATATTTTTAAAGACAAAACCAGTTCCTGGGCCTCTTTTTGGTGATAAGAATGGGGCTCTTCAAAGGTCTGTCCGGTGAACAAAACCTGATAACAGATTTTTTTCCATCGGTTTTTTTCATCCTCCGGGAAAAGGTCGAATAAACAGATATTTTGACCCGTGAAATCCGGAAAGGATTCTCTCCAGCCCACTTTTTTGAAAAGATCCTGGGAGGCCTGATTGGCTATGGTGATGTTGAAATTCTGGTCCACCACGATGATTCCGATGGGAGTGCGGTTGACCACGTTTTCGTTATACACTTTCAGAGCCAGAAGCGACTGATAAAGCTGGGCATTCTCAATGGCCAAGGCGGCCTGAGAGGCGAAAAGTTCGAACAGATGCAAGTCGGACTGGACGAACACGTTGGCCTGGGAGCTATTGTCCACGTAGACAATTCCCACCACTTTGGCTTTGGATTTTAAAGGGACACACATAATCGATCGCAAGTTTAGCTCCACAATCGATTTTTGATGAGAAAATCTCTCATCCTGCAGGGCATCGCTGGTGAAAATAGACTTACCGGTTTTGGCCACCTGATTGGCGATGGTCATGCTGATTTTGAAATCTTCCTGGGTCAAAGATTCTTTGGCGATATTGTGGGCGGTTTTAAACTGCAGTTTCCCCTCTTCATCCAGAAGCATCAGAAATCCCCGTTCGGCCTGCAGAAGCTCGATGGATCTTTTCATCACCATCTGTAAAATCTCATCTAAAACCAGAGTAGAATTGACGGTCTGGGTGATGTCTAACAGGGCCTGCAGGTCCTGATTTTTCAGCTTGGTTTCCCCTTCATCTTTTTTCAGACGGGGTCTGTTTTTATGGACATCTCCGATAATCTTTTCCAATTCCCCCAAGATATCTTCCCCGGGAGCCGGAGTTTTTCCTTTGGCAGAAGAAAGCATTTCGGCAGGTGATTTTTTTTCATCTCGTGGGGTGGTCATCTTCTCTCCTAATCTTTTTTTTGTTGCACCATGCTGTAAGCATAGGTTATATGGTTAACTTTATAACCAAGTCTGTCTTATTACTCTTTTATTATCGGAAATAAGGAGGTTTTTTTTAACTGCCGAGATGGTCTAATTTTAGAGATTTCCAGTAGTTCATTTTGGAAAAGTTTCGCTCAACTTAAGTATTTAAATTGTAAAACCAGAAAAAGCTATTGTCGGTCAAGAAAACTCTGGTTTTGGGGCAGATTCTCTTTAGATAAAAAAAATTAAAAATTTTGGGGGATTTTTTACTTGACAGCCAACCTTGGTGCGTATATATTAACTCGGTTAGCACTCCCCGATAAAGAGTGCCAGTCCGCCGTTAAGCTAGCGGATAATCGTAATAGTCAATAATGGTCAACATTAGAACATTATCGACTATTGTTGACCATAACTTAAAACAAACATACTTAAAGGAGGTAAGTTTATGAAGATTAAGCCCTTAGCCGATCGTTTGGTGGTCCGGCCTGTGGAAGAGCAGGAGGCCAAAAAGGGTGGGATTATTATTCCAGACACAGCCAAAGAAAAACCCCAGCAGGGTGAGGTAATGGAAGTTGGCCCAGGCAGAACCACAGAAGACGGCAAGAGAGTAACTTTAGAAGTCAAGAAGGGGGACAAAGTTTTGTACGGTAGATACTCCGGCACCGAGATTACATTAAACGGGTCGGAGTATTTGATTTTAAGGGAAGCGGATGTTTTAGCCATCGTGGAATAAA
>JBIOYE010000081.1:0-3141 GCA_044870015.1 Candidatus Zixiibacteriota bacterium | reverse complement strand
TGGTGAGCCCTACCACCACAATTGGGCTGTGTCAGCTAGCCTGGGTTTAGGTATGCCTGTGGGTGATTTCGGCAACTCTCAAGTAGGGAACGCCGGAACCGGCGGAATCGCCAACCTGCAGGGTGAGTATTTCATAGACGACAGGTTCTCCCTGGGTTTTGAAATCTCCCGAGGGATGTTGAATGACGACAGCGACAACAATCTGAAAAACAGAGTCAACAACTTTCAAGCCAGCGGCAGATACTTGGTCCCGATGGACGGCAGGGTAAGACCCTACGGTAAATTCAATCTGGGACTCTCCACCATCACTTACCGGGATGAGAATGTGGCCGGAGGCGGAACTCTGACGCATACCTCTGATCCGGGTTTGTCCATGGCATTCGGCGGTGGAGCGCTCTGGAGAATTGCTAAATCCTGGAGTTTAAACGGGGGACTGGGTTATCACGTGGCTTTCTTGAGCGGCTCTGAAGTGGCTAATACAGGAAGCGACGTAGGTTATAACCCGGCCTACTTCTCGTTAGACCTGGGAGCCAGTTTCTTTTTCGGACGTTAAGTTTTTTATAACCCGAAGATAAATAAGCTGACACAAACGGCCCAGAGGTAATCTGCCTTTGGGCTGTTTTTTTATAGAAAGTTAAACAAACGGAATTTATGAGTGGTTAATTTTTTGCGACTGCGACTTTTCCCTAAATACCACTCGATAGCAGATTCACTTAGTTATCTAAACTGTCACTCTGTAAGCCCGACTTAGAATGGGTGACTTTTTTTTCAAATGCAGCATATTTTTTTCTTGACAAACTGGTGGCAGATATGTTAGGTTATGCCGACATATTAAATAGTTTCTTTTCCTTTAGTCGTGATGTAGAAATAGAAAGCCCAAGAAATTATAACGAGGAGGGGTTCAATTCAGAGCATAAATAAGCTAGAAGCTCAAGAGTTATCCTGGCAGGAAGTTGTAAACAAATATCGGTATCCCAGATTGAGAAGCAGCATCTGGCAGGTTATCAACTCCATGGTGCCGTATTTTGTTTTGTTTTATCTGATGTACCGCAGTCTGGAAATCTCTTACTGGCTGACCTTGCTTCTGGCGATTCCGACCGCGGGATTTCTGATACGGATTTTTATCATTTTTCATGACTGTGGCCACGGCTCGCTCTTCAAATCTAAAAAGGCCAACGACATTTTGGGCTCTTTAACCGGCCTTTTGGTTTTCACTCCCTATTTTCAATGGCGGAAAAACCACGCCATCCATCACGCCAACGCCGGGGATTTAGACCAGCGCGGAACCGGAGATGTTTGGACTTTAACGGTAAAAGAGTATTTGGCTGCGCCGTTCAAGAAGCGTGTCGCCTACCGTGTTTACCGCAACCCCCTGGGGATGTTTATTCTGGGGCCTCTGTTCGGGCTTTTGATATCCCAGCGCTTTGTAACCAGTTCTTCCAAGAAGAAAGAACGCTACAGCGTCTACGGAACCAATCTGGGGATTCTGGGAATTATCCTTCTGATGAGCGCAACCATCGGTATCAAGACTTTTATGCAGATTCAGCTACCGGTTGTGATGGTGGGATTTATGGCGGGGTTCTGGCTCTTTTACGTGCAGCATCAGTTTGAAGGAGTGTACTGGGAGCGTCACGAAAAATGGGATTACCTGACCGAAGCCCTGGAAGGAAGCTCATTTTATAAATTGCCCAAAGTTCTGCAGTGGTTCACCGGCAACATCGGATTCCATCATATTCATCATTTGAATCCCCGCATTCCCAACTACAACCTGGAAAAATGCTACCAGGAAAATTCAATTTTCCAGAGCGTTAAGCCGGTTACCATACGCGCCAGCTTAAAAGCCCTGAAATTCCGCCTGTGGGATGAAGAGGCTCGCCAGATGGTGGGTTATAAAGTTATCAAAGCTTATCGCAATAGACCAGCAGCGGCTTCGTACCAGTAGATAGATAGCCGAAACTTCACATGCTTCGCTTGTAATTCTGGCAAGTCATTGGTAAAGCAAGAAAGTTGTGTCAGCATATCCGTTTTAGCTAAAGCCTATCGGTTATCCATTAACTTATTCTGTCATAAGAAATTAAATTTTCATTATCTACATCAAGCCGCCATTTCGTATAAATGATACACTGGATAATCGCCAAAACCATGAAAAGAATTTTAAATAAATCAAGCCGCCTAAAAAACTTACTTATTTCTTTCAGATGGCAGGTAATAGCTATTTTGCTGGCAGCCATCGGATTTGGAATTTACATATTGCCTTTGGCACAGGAGAAAAAAATGGAATACAATAAATTGACCCCCGAGGAGGAAAGGGTCATAATTAAAAAGGGGACCGAAACTCCCTATACCGGAAAGTACAATAATTATAAAGAGAAGGGGACTTATATCTGCAAAAGGTGCAATGCACCTCTTTACCGCTCGGACGACAAATTCGATTCTCACTGTGGCTGGCCCAGTTTTGATGACGAAATTCCCGGCGCCGTAAAAAGAATTCCGGACCCGGACGGGATGCGGGTTGAAATAATCTGCAATAATTGCGGCGCCCATTTGGGCCATGTCTTTGAAGGGGAAGGGTTCACAGACAAAGACGTCCGGCACTGTGTCAATTCCATCTCTCTTGGTTTTATTCCGGCTAAAACAGAATCAGCCAAAACCGAAACAAAAACCCAAAAAGCTTACTTTGCCGGGGGCTGTTTTTGGGGAACAGAGTATTTTCTGGAAAAGGCCGAGGGGACAATTTCGGTTAAGTCCGGCTACATGGGTGGTAACAAACCCAACCCGACTTATCAAGAGGTCTGCAACGGCAAGACCGGGCATGCTGAAACCGTGGAGATTACCTTCGACCCGTCCAAGACTTCCTTTGAGAAATTGGCTAAATTATTTTTTGAAATTCACGACCCTACCCAGGTCAACCGGCAGGGACCGGATGTAGGCAATCAGTACCGCTCAGCCATTTTTTACACGGATTCCGAGCAGAAAAAGACAGCCGAAAATTTGATAAAGATTCTAAAAGACAAGGGTTTAAAAGTCGTGACCGAATTAGCCCCCGCTAAAACTTTCTGGGTGGCTGAAGATTACCATCAGGACTATTACGCCCATAAGGGGGGACAGCCCTACTGTCATGGCTATACTAAGAGGTTTTAG
>JBIOYE010000080.1:0-2547 GCA_044870015.1 Candidatus Zixiibacteriota bacterium | reverse complement strand
ATTGAATTTTTAGCTTTGGTCGGTAGAGAGCTAACCAGCTCCTTTTCAAATAAAATTTCCAGCAAAGTTTTATTATTTTTGAAAGCCGCCTCTTCAATTTTTAAAATAGTTTTGGCTCCAATCCCATCTCCAAAAGTTTTCAAAACTCTTTTTAAGCTCAAACCGTCGTTCGGATTTATCAAGACTCTCAAAAATGCCAGAATATCTTTAATCTCTTTCCGCTCATAAAATCTCACCCCACCCACGATGGTATAAGGAATCCCCTCATCTCTCAAGCACTGCTCCAAAACTCGGGATTGAGCATTAGTTCGGTATAAAATCACAAAATCATTGTAGCTATAATCTCCGCGTAACTCTTTAATCTTATCCACAATCCCCAAAGCTTCATTTTTTTCATCATAGCAGACTGAGACGGTGAGCTTTTCACCGCCGGTTTTTTCGGTCCATAATTTTTTCTCTTTGCGAGAAGTGTTATTTTTGACTACCGACCAGGCCGCATCTAAAATAATATTGGTGGAGCGGTAATTCTGCTCCAGGCGTATCACTTTGCAGTTGGGAAAATCTTTTTCAAAATCCAAAATGTTATTCAAATCCGCCCCTCTCCAGCCGTAAATGGACTGGTCGTCATCACCCACCACACACAGATTTTTATTTTTTTCCGAAAGCAGTTTCACCAAAACATACTGGGCTTTGTTGGTATCCTGATATTCATCCACCAAGATATACTCCCACTGATTCTGATATTTCTCTAAAATTTTGGGATTTTTCTCGAGTACCTCAACTGCCTTCATTATCAAATCATCAAAATCAAGGCCATTGGCCTTTTCTAATTTCTTCTGATACAGCTCGTATACCTTGGCCACATTTTTTTCAAAGAAATCGTAAGCATAATTAGGATAAGTTTTCCAATCCATTAAAATATTTTTGCAGGCCGAAATTTTGTTCAATATGGCGGAAGGAGAAAATTTTTGGGAGGAAATTTCTAATTCTTCCAGACATTCTCTGATTAAACTGGTCTGATCGTCATCATCGTAAATGGTAAAATATTTACTGTAGCCGATCTGACTGGCCTCGGCTCTCAAAATTTTGGCGCACAGAGAATGGAAAGTGGAAAACCACAAATTGGCTGATTTAAGGCCTAATAAGTCCTCGACCCGGTTTTTCATTTCGCCAGCAGCTTTGTTGGTAAAAGTCACTCCCAAAATATTCTGTGGAGAGATTTTCCTTTCAGCTACCAAGAAAGCTGTTCGATAAGTCAAAACTCTGGTTTTACCGGAGCCCGCCCCAGCCAAAATTAAAAGAGGACCTGAATCGTGAGTAACCGCCTCTTTTTGAGGCGGATTAAGCTCTATTAGGAAATCAAACATGCTGTAAAATAATACGAAACAGAGCCAAAACCAAGGGTTTTAAAGGGCTAATCAAATTGACAAATTAAGCTTGAAATTCTATATTTTAATATGACCACCAACCTTGAAGAAAAAGTCAAAACCTACTACGACCAGTTTTACGCCGAGCAAAAAGAATGGCTGCCGCTTGAGGCCTACTATTTTTTCAAGTATCTGAAGCCCCGGGGGAGATTGCTCGACGTAGCTTGCGGGAACGGTTATTTCATAATAAATGCTCTCAAATATGGTTTAGAGTGTTACGGGGTGGATATCAGTTCGGAAGCTATAAAAATTGCGCAACAACTTACCAATGGCAAAGCTAAATTTTATGCCACCCCGGCCGAAAAACTCCCCTTTGAGAATAATTTCTTTGATTACGTTACCATCCTGGGTTCTCTGGAGCATTTTATGGATAAAGAAAAAGCCCTGAATGAAGTTAAAAGGGTTTTGAAAAACGATGGCCAGCTTTTGGTTACTGTGCCCAATTTGAACTTTTGGGGTTATAAAATAACCGGCAAAAAAGGAACCGAACAGCAGGATGCTATTGAGACCTTATATTCTCTGGAGGGGTGGAGGGAGCTTCTGGAGAGAAATGGACTTAAAGTTCTGCAGGTGGATGATGATAATTCTATTTTGTGGAAATTCAAGGGTTTGAAAAAATTGGGACTGAAAACTATCTGGAAAATAGTTCCGTTTAAGTACACGTATCAGTTTATGTTCTTATGTAAAAAAGCTTAAAGGAGTAAAATGAAATTAAAACCATTAGCTTCATTATTAAGTTTTGCTATAGTTAGTCTGACTTTTTCTCAGTTGGCTATGGCCGACAAACTTTCCATCAAAGACGTAAAAATTTCAGCAGGAGCAGAAATTATGGACAAAGCACCTAAAGTAGGAGACAAAGCAGTCGATTTTACTCTCCCTTACGCCACCAAGGATACTATGATTTTTGAGGGGCTGAAGTTATCTTCCTTATTCGGAAAGGGACCTGTAATTTTAGCATTTTACCCGGCTGATTGGTCTTCCGGCTGCACTAAGGAGATGTGCTCTATGCGGGATAATTTTTCCGATTTACAGAAGTTAGAGGCCCAGATTATAGCCATTTCCGGTGACTACGTTTACTCCCACCATGCTTGGGCACAGCATCATAATCTGCCTTTTACTT
>JBIOYE010000079.1:0-2154 GCA_044870015.1 Candidatus Zixiibacteriota bacterium | reverse complement strand
GGGCGAAAAAGGAATTGTCCAGAGACCGGTTAAATGAAGCCCCGATGGGCAAAAACATTAAGAGAAACAGGATAAACCCCATGGCAAACCAGCTCTGCAGGAATCCGAACATCCCTCCTCCTAATTGGTCTAATTTTCCCAGGGGCTGTAAAGAGGCGATCTTATAGAATATGTAACCCAGGATTTTGAACGACAGAAAGACAATCAGAAACAGGAAGATAAAACTCAAAAACGAAACCACCTGAGTCGAGATTTGGGCATGGGAAGTGACTTTGGCCGTGGCCCAATCCACGTAATTGATAGCGATAATTATTCCTAGGATAAATCCCATGACTCCCATTACTTCCCGTACAAACCCCTTTTTCAACCCAAAATAAATGCCGGGTATGAATCCGGCAATTACGATAATATCAACCCAATTCATATCCCCCTCCTTGCTTTAAAAAATTTAGCTTAACTTAGCCGTTACCAAGGAACTGACCAACTTGCCGTCGCTTCTGCCCCTGACTTTGGGCATCAAGATCTTCATCACTTTCCCCAAATCGGCTTTGCTGATGGCCCCGGCTTCCTGTATGGCTTGCTCAACCAAGTTTGTCAATTCCTCTTCGGATAACTGTTTGGGTAAATATTCTAGAATTATGCTTAATTCCGCTTCTTCTTGAGCTACTAAATCGTTCCTTTGGGCTTGTTTAAAATGCTCAATTGAATCTTTATGTTTTTTCACCGCCGAAGAAAGAACTGCCAGTTCCTCCTCTTCTGCTAAAGAGGATTTTTTTTCAATCTGTTTATATTTCAAGTCAGACTTTAACATTCTCAATGTGCTTACTCTTATGGAATCCCTTTTTTTCTGGGCTACTGTCAAATCTTGACTTATCTTATCAAACAGACTCATAGTCAACAATAGTCAAATATGGTAGTATTGTTGACCATATTTGACTATAGTCCGGTAAAGTAATCTCTTTTCTTACTCTTTCTTTTGGCAGCGGCTAATTTCCTTTTTTTCTTTTCGGAAGGCTTCTCAAAGTGCTGGTGTTTTTTGATATCTGCTAATATTCCCGACCTTTCACAGCTTTTGTTGAAGCGACGCAACGCTTTTTCGAAGCTTTCATCATCTCGGACAATGACCCACACCATTACATTTTCAACCTCCTTTCGGTTATCTTTTTATTTATCTACTTATTATAAGCTCTATTCTCCAATTGTCAATAAAATAATTCAAAAAGATAAAAATTCTAGTACACCGCCAACTTATTGCTAATCAATCAATTAAAGCCTGGACAAAAAGCTTCATTTCAAAATACCCTTTAAACCCCTTGAAAATACAGTATTTATACGGATTTGAGATGGGTGAAAAACAAGATTTCGCCGCCAAAAGGTAATAATTTAAGGTTAACTCATTTCTCCGCAAAGAGTTAATACCTGGGAAGCCAAAATTATTGAAGCGGTTTCAGTTCTTAATCTTCTCGGACCCAAACTGACTGAGACCGTTTTGTACTCTCTGGCTTTTTCTAATTCAGAGGAGGTAATACCTCCTTCCGGGCCGACCAAAATCAAGATATTTTTATATTTATTTTGAGAATTGAAAACTTCTCTGACAGGTTTACTGTGAGGTTCAAAGCTGGCAATTAAGGTCAAGTCATACTCATGAGTTTTCTGCAAAATCTGTTCGAACTCCATTATTTCGTGAATTTTGGGTAAATAACTTCTTAAAGACTGCTTCATTGCTGCAATAGCCACTTTTCTCCATCTGTTGGTTTTACTCTGGGCTTTGATTTTTTTCTCAATTTTTATGAAGCTTTTTTCAGTAAGCAAGGGAATAAAGGCGTTCACTCCGATTTCGGTGCATTTTTCAATTATTAGGTCCATTTTGGTTCCGGTGGACAAAGCTGGCGCTAAAGTTATGTTGACCAATGGCTCATTTTCTTTTCGGACACAGGTTAAAATATCTCCCTCCACCGATTTTTGGGAGATATTTGAGATTGCCACTTTGTATCTATTCCCCAAACCATCCACCACCGGGATAATTTCACCTTTGTTGAACTTTAAAACTTTAGCAATATGAAAGGCCTCTTCCCCCTCTATTAAAACCCGGTCATTTTTAATCTTTTCCGGTGGAGTGTAAAAATTAGTTATGGGCTGTTTTTCTGCCTGCAA
>JBIOYE010000078.1:0-5659 GCA_044870015.1 Candidatus Zixiibacteriota bacterium | reverse complement strand
TGGTTGCCAGGCCGGTGTCGGTTTTTCTTACGATTTTCTGGAGCAAATTCAGTCTGCGGGGTCTGGCTCTGGTATCCTGGGTCGGTCTGCGGGGTGCCATTCCTATTATTTTAGCCACCTATGCGCTTCTGGCTCAGGTGGAGAAAAGTCAGCTGATTTTCAACATTATTTTCTTCGTGGTTATCTCCTCCAGTTTGATTCAGGGAACCACGGTCTCCTGGTTAGCCAGGAAATTTAATCTGACTGAACCGCTGGAGGAATTTCTCCCTCCCACTATCAGATTACCGGTGCATCTGGATGCCGAGATTCTTCAGTTTACTTTGTCCGAGCAGTCCAAATTGGCCGGACAGAATCTGCTAAAACTGAAACTACCAGCCGGCTCCGGTATCTGCCTGATAATGAGAGGCCCGGACGTCTTGACTCCTCTGCAGGCTACCAAGTTAGAACCCAATGACACGGTCTTTGTCTTAGCCAACCGGGATTCCCTCTCTTTAGTCCAGGAAATCTTCTCGGAGCAGGCTTGATTATGCCTAGATGAAAATTCATCGTGAGGTCAAAGTCAGCGGTAGCCGCTACCTTTAGGTTGTGTCATATAATGGCGCAGGCTGATGGTTCGACAAGCTCACCATAAAAAGCCTGCGGCTACCAATTTTATTTCGACCCTCATCCGGCCGGTCAACCTAAGAGGAGCAAAACATATCGGGATATTATCCGTATACAACTATAGTTTATCCTAAATTAATCTAAAAATTTAGTTGACAATAGAAGGATTATTCTTATATTATAAGTTTTGAAATTAAACAAAGCTAAACCAAATGAGAACTTACATTCCCAAAAGAGAAGAAGTCCAAAGGAAATGGTATATTGTGGATGCCCAGGGAAAGATTTTGGGCCGGGTAGCCAGCCAGATTGCCAGTATTTTGCGGGGAAAAAACAAACCGACTTTCACCCCTCATTTGAATTTAGGAGACCAGGTGATTGTGATTAACGCCGATAAGGTGGTTCTATCCGGCAAAAAAGCCGGCCAGAAAACTTATTACACCCACTCTTTTTATCCGGGCGGACTGAAATCCAAAGTATTTTCTCAATTCGTGAAAGAAAAACCGGAGCAGCTTTTCCGCTGGGCCGTGGGAGGGATGTTACCCAAAAACCGCTTAGGACGGAAGCTCTTGGATGGGCTGCATGTTTACCGAGGTGAAAAGCACCCTCACAAAGCCCAGAAGCCGGAAGTAAAAGAGTTTGTAAAAGCAAAATAGGAGAAAAATTTGGACAACGGACATTTTGAAGCTACCGGAAAAAGAAAAGAGGCGGTCGCCAGGGTAAAAATATCCTCCGGCAAAGGGACACAGACCGTCAACGGCAAGACCCTGGAGCAGTATCTGGGAAGAGAAGATTTAGTCTTTCAGGTTCACCAGCCTCTGAAGGTGACGGATATGGAAGGGAAGCTGGATATCATGGTCCGGGCTAACGGGGGAGGAGTAGCGGCTCAAGCCGGAGCCATGCGTTTGGGTCTCTCCAAGGCCTTGGTCAAGATGAATGCCGACTGGAGAAAAGCTTTGAAAGACGCCGGGTTTTTAACCCGTGACCCGCGAATGGTAGAGCGCAAAAAATACGGACAAATCAAAGCCCGCAAGAGATACCAATACTCTAAGCGATAAAAAAATAAATTACAAAAAACTAAAGGAGAATATGGCAGTTGAGATAAAAGATTTACTGGAAGCCGGGGTGCATTTTGGGCATCAGACCAAAAGATGGAATCCCAAGATGAAACCCTTTATTTTTACCGCCAAAAGCGGCATCTACATCATAGATTTAAAGAAAACTCTGGAATGCCTCAAAACCGCCTGCGAAAAAGTCAAAGAAGTAGTCGGCAACGGTGATATAATTTTAATGGTAGGCACCAAAAAGCAAGCCCAGGAAGTGGTTCTGGAAGAAGCCGTAAGATGCGGTGCTTTTTATGTCACCCATCGCTGGCTGGGTGGTATGCTGACTAATTTCTACACCATCAGAGAGAACATCAAACGCCTGAAAAATTTGGAAAGAATGAAAGAGGACGGTGTCTACGAGAAACTGACCAAAAAAGAGGTCTTAGGATTGGAAAATGAAAGGGAAAAACTGGAAAGAGCCCTGGGTGGAATCAAAGAGATGAATCGTTTGCCTGGTTTAATCTATGTAGTGGATGCCAACAAAGAAAGAATAGCAGTAGCGGAAGCCAATACCTTGAATATCCCGGTCATAGCCGTAATCGATACCAACTCCGACCCGGATAAAATTGAATTTCCCATAGCGGCCAATGACGACGCCATCAAATCCATCAAAGTCATCACCCATGCCCTAGCCGAGGCAGTCATAGAAGCCAGGCAGCTGCAGGAACGTTACCAATCCGCAGAAGTAGGAGCACAGGCGGGGGTGAAGGAAGGTGAGTAAGATCACGGCCGAAATGGTAAAAGAGTTAAGAGAAAAGACCGGAGCCGGGATGTTAGACTGCAAAAAAGCACTGGAAGCCAACTGCGGAGATTTTGAGAAGTCTATCAATTACTTAAGACAAAAAGGGATGGCTCAGGCGGCACAGAAAGCCACCCGGGTTGCCAAAGAAGGGGTAATCTACTCTTACATTCATCCGGGAGAAAAATTGGGAGTTCTATTGGAACTCAACTGCGAGACCGACTTTGTGGCTCGTACCGAAGACTTCAAATCCCTGGCCAAAGATATCTCCATGCAGATTGCCGCTACCAATCCTGTGGTAGTGAGCCGGTCTGATTTAAAACCTGAATCACTAGAGCAGGAGAAAAATATTTACCGGGCCCAGGCTTTAAACGAAGGGAAACCGGAAAAAATCGTCGAGAAGATAATCGAAGGAAAAATCGAAAAATATTACCAGGAAGTGTGTCTGCTCGAACAGGCCTTTGTCAAGGACCAGGACCGCACCGTGCAGGAACGAGTCAATGAAGCGGTTGCCAAATTAGGAGAAAATATTGTAGTCAAGAGATTTGCCCGTTTCAGATTAGGAGAATAATGGGGGAAAAAGCTTTTAAAAGGATTCTTCTGAAAATCTCCGGAGAATCTTTTTTAGGTGAAAAGAAGTTCGGCATAGATTCGGTAGCAGTTGATTCCATTGCCAACCAGATTAAAGAGGTGCGGGACTCAGGCTGTCAAATCGGAATCGTGGTCGGGGGCGGCAATATCTTCCGCGGACTTTCGGCTTCCCAATTTGGCATGGAAAGAGCTTCAGCCGACTACATGGGGATGTTAGCCACGGTCATCAACGCCTTAGCCCTGCAGGATGCTTTGGAAAAAATGGGGGTTTTCACCCGGGTGATGAGCGCTATTCATATGGAGGCAGTGGCTGAACCGTATATCCGCAGACGGGCTATCCGGCATCTGGAAAAAGGGAGAGTAATCATTTTTGCTGCAGGAACCGGAAATCCTTACTTTACCACGGATACGGCCGCGGCTTTACGGGCGGTTGAAGTAGCAGCAGATGTCATCTTAAAAGGTACCAAGGTGAACGGAATCTACGACGGAGACCCCCTGCTGAATACCAAAGCCATCATGTTCGACTCTCTGTCTTACTTAGACGTCTTAAGCAAATCTTTGAAAGTGATGGACGCCACCGCCATTTCATTATGCATGGATAATAATTTACCAATTATTGTCTTCAATCTCAACCGGGTGGGGAACCTGAAAAGAATTGTTTCAGGAGAAAAAGTAGGAACCTTAGTCAAACATAGTCAATAATGGTCAACAATACTCAAAAATTATAGTATTGTTAACCATTTTTGAGTATAGTTCTTATGTTTGACTATTATTGACTATAGTAAAAGCCTGATATGCTCAATAAAATTTATACCGAAACCGAAGAAAAGATGAAAAAAGCGGTGGAGTCGGTTCAAAAAGAATTGGCCAGCATAAGAACCGGCAGAGCCACCACGGCTCTTTTGGACGGAATCAGAGTGGAATATTATGGCAACGCCGTTCCTCTAAATCAAGTCGCCAGTGTCTCAGCCCCGGAGCCGAAACTTTTGGTGATTCAGCCCTGGGAGAAGAAGATGATAGAGGAAATCTCCCGGGCTATTATGAAATCGGATCTGGGATTGAACCCCACTTCGGACGGAAATGTTATCCGTCTGGGGATTCCTCCTCTGACCGAGGAAAGAAGGAAAGATTTGGTCAAGCTGATAAAAAAGCTGGCCGAAGAAGGGAAAGTTTCTATCAGAAATATAAGAAGGGAAGCCAACGAAGCCCTGGATAAATCCGAGAAGAAAAAAGAAATTTCCGAAGATGATAACCGCAAATCCCAGGAAAGAATCCAGAAACTGACGGACAGGTATATCGAAGCGATCGACAAGGTGGTGAAAGTAAAAGAAGTGGAGATAATGGAGGTGTAGTTGCTGAATCACGAAAGCACCTTTCGACTACGTTCAGGGCCCGCGAAATTAACGAAAAGCACGAAAATATTTTCCTAAGTTTCTAAGGCAGAATTAAATTTCCCGTAACTCTTTCACTGCTATTTTATTGCATTTATAGCTTCCTGGTTTCATTTTTCCAAAAATAGATTATATTGTTTGTGGTAATAAAAAGTTTTGAGGTGTAAACTTGTCTAAAGAATCTTTTGAAAAACTATCTGAAGAAGAGTTAAAAGAAAAAATTTTACAAAACGGGAATATCCCCAGGCATATTGCTGTCATCATGGACGGCAACGGAAGATGGGCCCAGAAAAGAGGTCTGCCCCGTTCAGCCGGGCATGCAGCCGGAGTTAAGACCGTCAAAAGAATCGTCGAGGCCGCGGGAGAGATAAAAGTTTCCATTCTGACTTTGTTCACTTTCTCCACCGAAAACTGGGAGAGACCGAAATCGGAAGTAGCCGCTATTATGAAGCTTCTCTACGATGCCACTCGCCAGGAGATGAAAGAATTAGAAGAGAAGAATGTCCGCTTAATCACCACCGGCAGAATCGACCAGCTTTCGTTTCAAAGGCGAACTATTCTTAGAAAAGCCATCAGCAGAACCAAAAATAATACCGGCTTGGTGCTGAACCTGGCTTTAAATTACAGCGGCCGGATGGAAATTATTGACGCAGTTAAAAAGTTAGCCGCGGATGTCAAAAGCAACAAAATCAGACCAAATCAGATTGATGAAAATCTTTTTCATGATTATTTATACACCGATGGTTTACCGGACCCGGATTTATTAATTCGGACTTCGGGGGAGATGCGGCTGTCTAATTTTCTCCTGTGGCAGTCGGCTTACACCGAGTTATATGTGACTGACGTTTTGTGGCCGGATTTTTCAGAAAAAGATTTTTACTTAGCCATCTGGGATTATCAGAACCGCGAAAGAAGGTTCGGGAAAGTTTAAATTTGGCTAATCCAGAGATAAAAAATTTACTCATCCGCATCACGGTCGCCGTAATCGGCATACCGCTTTTGATTTTTATCGCCTTACAGGGACAATTGTTATTTCTGGGATTTGTGGTCCTGCTGGTTATCTTGGGATTTTTAGAATACTCAAAACTGGGCAGAGCTCAAAACCTATCTGTGCCTGCTCTGCTACTAATTCTGTGGGGATTTCTGATAGCCATAGGAGTCTATTTCAAAGGGGAATTTGCTTTGATATTTTTGCTTTTATCAGGATTTCTGATTCTGGCTTACTGGGAAAT
>JBIOYE010000077.1:0-2896 GCA_044870015.1 Candidatus Zixiibacteriota bacterium | reverse complement strand
CTAAAAGGAGTAATTCCGATTCCCCCTGCTAACATTACCACTGGTTTGGAAGTGTCAGTAGGTAGAATGAAATTCCCAAACGGAGCTTTGGATGCAATTCTGAACCCTGCGTTTAATGAATTCAAAGTCTGCTTAAAAGGACTGGGTCCAATTCGAGTGGTGATAGTTAGGAAATCTTTTTCTGTAGGTGAAGAGGAAATGGTGAAAGGTCTTCTTTTACCTCTGGGGTCTTCAACAGGCAAATCAAGGGTCAAGTATTGTCCAGCTTGATGCGTAAACTCTGAATTATTTAAACCAAACTTGAAAGTTTTGGCGTACGGGGATTCATTTATTACTTCCTGTAAGGTCAATTCTAAGGGGACTGCCATGGTCAATAAGCGGGTTTGGAAACTAATCCAGTTCCTCTAAATATTTCTCACAATCCAAAGCTGCCATGCACCCGGTTCCGGCCGCAGTGACCGCCTGGCGGTATCTCTTATCCACCACATCCCCACAGGCAAAAACTCCGGGGATATTGGTGGCTGTGGTTCCATTCTTGGTTATGATATAACCCAGCTTATCGGTTTCAACCTGCCCTCGGAAGGGTTCTGAATTGGGTATGTGGCCTATAGCCAGAAAAACTCCCTGAATAGGTTTCTCCATCGTTTTACCGGTCACCAGATTTTTCAAAACCACTCCCTTAACTCCGGATTGCCTCTCCCCTATTATGTCGATCAGTACGGAATTCCAGATGAAGTCGATTTTGGGGTTTTTGAAGGCCTTTTCCTGCATAATTTTGGAAGCTCTTAGCTTATCTTTTCTGTGCACTACGGATACCTTTTTGGCAAACTTGGTCAGAAAAGTGGATTCTTCCATGGCTGAATCCCCGCCACCTACCACGACCAGGTTCTTGTCTTTAAAAAAGAAACCGTCACAGACCGCACAGGAGGAAACCCCGTATCCCATAAGTTTTTTCTCCGAATCCAATCCCAAGGTCTTGGCGCTGGCGCCGGTGGCGATAATTACCGTCTTTCCCAAATAGGTTTTCCCATCCGCCATTATTTTAAACGGGTTAACTGAAAAATCTGCCGTGCTCACTGTCTCGTTCAAAGTGACAGCTCCGAACCGCTGTGCTTGCTTGCGGAATGTATTCATCAACTCCGGTCCCATAATCCCTTCCGGGAAACCGGGATAATTTTCCACCTCGGTAGTAATAGTCAGCTGACCTCCCGGCTGAACTCCCTCAAATACCAGAGGTTTCAAGTTAGCCCGAGCAGCATATAAGGCGGCGGTCAGACCGGCTGGTCCTGTGCCCACAATTACGACTTCATATACCTCTGACATTTTCTCTCCTTATGGGAATATAGACTGGCAGATATTACGGCAGGATTTCAGATTTTTATTTTATCAGCCAAATCCCCGATAAAAGGGATTTTCCATTTTTTCCCCTGCAGGGCCAGAATCATTCCACCCAGAGCAAAGATTAAGCAGAAAATAATTATAGCACCCCAGAATAAATCGGAAATTTTAGGAATCAAAAAGACTAAAGCCACGATTTCAATTACAAAAAGAATCAAACCCTGTTTACCATGCTCCACGGCAAATTTATTGTCCTTCATCTTGATCAAGGGAACAAAACACATAAAGGGAATATAAGCCAGAATCGCAGCTGGTTTTCCCTCTTCCAGTTTTGCGGCTTCATCCTCGGTTGGTTTGGAAATTTTGAGGTTTTCCAAAAACTCTTCTTCGTTGGTTTTGAATGTCTCAGTCACTTTTGATTCCTAGAGATTGGCGGCCTGGGCCTGTTCTTTTTTGGCGATATTGAGCTGGGCGGAGAGAGGATACTGGTCAAAGATTTTTTGATAGGACTCCAGGGCTTTGACTTTATTTTTGGCTAACATGTAAGCCCGGCCGGCAGATATCAAATATTGCGGAGCCATAAAACTTCCCGGAACTAAAGTCGCGGCCTTGAAATAAAAATCTCCGGCGGCGTTATAGTTTTTGAGAGCTTCCTGGGAACTTGCCATGCCGGCCCAAGCCGAGGCGGTCAGAAGGGTGTCCACTTTGGAATACTTATCCACATATTGCTTGTAGTAATTGGCGGCCTGAGTATAATCTTTAAGAAAAAAAGCCGCATTGGCCAATTGGAAGCAGGCCATGGGAGCTAAATCTGACGCGGGATAACGGTCAAACACGGTTCTGAAATTGAAAGCCGCCAGCTGAGGGTTTCCGGTTTTCAATTCAATTATCCCCTGTCCGTACAGCTCGGCTGCCTTCTTGTGGGCTGAGCCCTTGCTTTGAAAAACGAAAAAGATTACCACTATAAGGACCACCAAGCCAGCCGCTGCAATAAATATCTGTCTGGTATGGTTCTGGACAAACTCGGTCAGCTGAAAGGTGGTGGTTACCAACCGATCTTCTTTCAGCATATGCTTGGTGAATTTTTTCTTAAGCTTCATAACCGTTAGTTATTATTACTACGTTAAATTTAATCAAATTTTTGAAATTAGGCAAGCCCCTTAAACAAAAAAAGGCGAAGCGGCCGCTTCGCCTTTAAAACTGTTTCAGATTAAAAGTAGCCGGTGAAATTAAACATATAGCGGGTCAGATTATAGTCATTTTTTTCGCTAAAGGTGATAGTATTGGCGGGATTGTTCCACGGATCCAAAAATAGATACCCCGAATTTTCCGATTTCAGACGGTTAAATTCAACCCCCACATCCAGCTTTATCTGGGCTCTGGCCCAGCCGATACCCAGAGTGTAGACATTGCCGCTTAAGCTTCCGTCTCTAAACAGCCTATTTGTCTTAAGCTGGGTATAGTCTCCGTCAAACAAAGGGCGGGCATCTGCGCTATCTCCTCTGACTTCCAATACGGTATTTTGGACTTTGGGCTGATTCCTGTAACCACCTCGTAA